>NZ_JBSGBK010000123.1:0-19571 GCF_053601215.1 Amycolatopsis sp. NPDC004772 | reverse complement strand
TCCTTCCGAGCCACCACACGGGCAGAGCCTCATCAGCCACACCCCGACGCCCTGGGCATCCAGGGCACTCGCCCCGAACAACATCAACCTTAGGGCAGTCCCATGAGCACGTACGTTCTGATCCACGGCGGCGGCGACGTCGGCTGGTCCTGGCACCTGGTCGCCGCCGAGCTGAAGGCCCGCGGCCACGAGGTGATCGCCCCGGACCTGCCCGGCGACGACGACACGGCGACGCTCACCGACTACGCCGACGCGGTCGTCGAGGGCGTCGGCGACCGGACCGACGTGGTCGTCGTGGGCCACTCGTTCGGCGGCTTCACCGCCCCGCTGGTCGCCGACCGGCTCGCGGCCGGGCTGCTGGTCCTGGTGGCCGGCATGATCCCCGCCCCCGGCGAACCGCCCGAAGCCTGGAGCCGGAACACCGGCTGCGGCGAGGCCGTGCAGACCCAGGCGGCCCGCGACGAGGGCCGCACCGGCCACGCCGACCCGTACGTCAGCTTCTACCACGACGTCCCGCGCGCCCTCGCCGACGAAGCGCTGAGCAAGGAACGCGCGCACCCCTCCCCTGCCGCGATGCGGGAGCCGTGGCCCCTGGCCGCGTGGCCGGACGTGCCCACCCGGTTCGTGCTGTGCCGCGAGGACCGCTGCTTCCCGCCGGACTTCGTCCGCCGGCTGGCGGCCGAGCGGCTCGGCATCGTGCCCGACGAGATCACCGCCGGTCACTGCGCCGCGCTCAGCCGCCCGGCCGAACTGGCCGCCCTCCTCGAGAGCTTCAGAAGCCGGGGAACACCCGGCGCAGCTCGTCGAGCGTGACCCGGCCCTCGACGGTGACACCCTTGTCGTACGGCGCCTTGAGCCGGCCGTTCACCAGCCGGACGAACGCTTCGGCCGGCCCGTCGAACGTTGCCGTCGGCCCTTCGAGGTGGTCCACCACGGTGACCGCGTCGTCGATCACCAGGCCGGCGCCGGGCACCGCGACGGACACCGGCTCGGCGAGCTCGGCCGGCTTCGCGAGGAAGTTCAGCATGAACCCGACGGGCCCGGCCAGCAGCTCGACGACGACGTCGGCCGAACCGGCGGCCACCCCGGCGGTTTCGTCGAACGCGACGCGCACGTCCCA
The DNA here is from genome assembly GCF_053601215.1 of Amycolatopsis sp. NPDC004772. Classification (NCBI taxonomy): domain Bacteria; kingdom Bacillati; phylum Actinomycetota; class Actinomycetes; order Pseudonocardiales; family Pseudonocardiaceae; genus Amycolatopsis; species Amycolatopsis sp. NPDC004772. The sequence continues at coordinate 18,451 of NZ_JBSGBK010000123.1, read as the reverse complement.
CGAGTGGTTGGCGACCTCGTTGAGCCGCAGTCCCAGCGCGGTCACCAGCGGGACGGGCTCGGGCAGGAAGCCGAGGTCGACGGTCAGCGAGGACCGCTGCTCGGGCGTGAGCGCCTCGACCGTCTCGAGCCAGCGGGCGTTGTGCTCCAGGAACCCTTCGGCCTGCGCGCGCGGGGCGGAGGCGTCCCAGCGGGCCCAGATCGCCTGGTTCTCTTCGGCGGCCACGGTTTCACCGGCGGCTCGCGCGAGGGGCGCGCGGCCGATCTCGGCCCCGCTGCCGAGGTGGGAAAGGGCTTGGGCGACGGTCCATTCGGCGGCCCCGCTGGGGGCGGCCAGCTGCTCATCGGTGAGGCCGCGGACGAGCTCGGCGAGCGTGTCGTGCTCGGAACGGAGGGCGGCGATCGTGCGGTCCACGAGTTGGGTCATGCCACCCACAACTCACGACGGGCCGCAGGTGTTCCGCCGGGCACAGCAGCTCCGGTGACCGGGCCGCGGCGACCACCACTGAGGGCAGGCCACCGGCGTGGTGGACCCCGCGGCGGACCTCGTGATAGAAGTAGAACGTGTTTCACTTCTGACCGCACTGGCCCTGGAGGTGCGCGGATGAGCGTCCCGACGGTGACCGAGCTCCTGCTGGCCCGGGCCGGCGACGAGCGGCCGGGCCTGTGGTTCGAGGACGAAACCTGGTCGTGGGCCGAGCACGTCCGGACGTCCGCGCGCTGGGCGGGCAGCCTCCGCGAAGCGTTGCGCCCCGGCGAGCCACCCCACGTCGGGATCCTGGCCGACAACGTCCCGCAGTTCTCGTTCCTGCTGGGCGCCTGCGCCTTCGCCGGGGCGGTGCTGGTCGGGCTCAACCCCACGCGGCGCGGTGCCGCGCTCGCGCGGGACGTCCGGCTCGCCGACTGCCAGTTCGTGCTCGCCGAAGCCAAGTACCGGCCCCTGCTGGCGGGACTGGACCTCGACGTGCGCGACCTGACGGCCTGGACCCCGGCGGACGACCCGATCGAGCCGGTCCCCGCGACCGCGGACGACCTGCTGATGCTGATCTTCACCTCCGGCACCAGCGGCGACCCGAAGGCCGTGCGCTGCACCCACGGCAAGATCGCCTTCCCCGGCGCCATGCTCGCCGACCGCTTCCGGCTGTCCACATCGGACACCGTCTACGTCACGATGCCGATGTTCCACTCCAACGCCGTCATGGCCGGGTGGGCCGTCGGGCTCGCGGCCGGCGCGGGCATCGCCCTGCGCCGGCGGTTCTCGGCCTCCGGCTTCCTGCCCGACGTGCGGAAGTTCGGCGCGACCTACGCCAGCTACGTCGGCAAGCCACTGTCCTATGTGGTCGCCACACCCCCACGTCCGGACGACGCCGACAACCCGCTGCGGCTCGTCTACGGCAACGAAGGGGCGAGCGCCGACCTGGCCGCGTTCGAGACCCGCTTCGGCTGCAAGGTCGTCGACGCGTTCGGCTCCACCGAGGGCGGGGTGGGGTTCGCCCGCACCGACGACACCCCGCCCGGCTCGCTCGGCAAACCGGCCGGCGACGTCGCGATCCTGCATCCGGACACCGGCCGCCCGTGCCCGCCCGCCGAGTTCGACGCCGACGGCCACCTGGTCAACGCCGCCGACGCCGTCGGCGAGCTGGTCAACACGGCCGGCGCCGGCTGGTTCGCCGGTTACTACCGCGATCCCGCGGCCGACGCCGAACGGCTGCGCGACGGCCGGTTCCACACCGGCGACCTCGCCTACGCCGACGCCGAGGGGTTCTGCTACTTCGCCGGCCGCCTCGGCGACTGGCTGCGCGTCGACGGCGAAAACCTCGGCACGGCCCCGATCGAGCGGATCCTGCTGCGGCACCCGGCGATCACCGACGCCGCCGTCTACGCGGTCCCCGACCCGGTGACCGGCGACCAGGTGATGGCCGCGATCGTCACCGACGGACCGCCCTTGGACCCGGCGGAGTTCGGCCGGTTCCTCGCCGGCCAGGCCGATCTCGGGCCCAAGCAGGTGCCCCGGTACGTGCGCGCGGCCCGGGAACTCCCGCGGACCTCGACGTTCAAGGTCCTCAAGCGGCAGCTGTCCGCCGAGGGTGTGGAGTGCGCCGACGTGCTCTGGGAACGCGACGGGAAGGCCATCGCCTACACCGAAGCGGGGTCACGCCTCCGCGCCACGAAGGCGTGACCCCGGCGCCGGTCAGCCGGCCGTGCAGGCCGCGCCGTTGAGGGTGAACGCGGTGGCCGGGGCCGGGTTCCCGGTGTGGTTGGCCTGGAAGCCGATGGTGATCGACGCCCCGGCGGCGAGGTCGGCGTTGTAGGCGACGTTGGTGGCGCTGACCTGCCCGCTCGACGGCGCGTAGGTGGCGCTCCAGCCGGAGGTGATGGTCTGGCCGGCGGGCAGGGTGAACCCGAGCGACCAGCCGCTGATCGCGGCCGAGCCGGTGTTCGTGATGGTGATGTTCTCGGTCAGGCCGGTGTTCCACGCGTTGACCGTGGTGCCGACCCGGCAGGCGCCGGTGCCCGGCGGCGGGTCGTCGGGCGGCGGCGTGGTGGAACCGAACTGCGAGAAGAACTGCCACACCAACGCCGGCACCCACGTCCGGGAGCCGCTGTCCCCGGTCGCGCCGTCCTGCGGGGCGGCGATGTGCCCCTCGTCGAAGGCCGCCCACTGCACCGGGTACCCGGCCCGGCAGCCCGCGTAGCTCGTCACCCGGTGCGTCAGGCTGCCCTGGGCCGGCTCGGGCGGGTTCTGGGCGGTGCAGCCGTTGTTGGCCACGAACCGGTCCCGCAGCGACCGGCCGCCCGCGATGCCGAGCACGTTGTCCCGCAGCCCGTGCACGCCGAGGTAGGCGATGGGCTGCGTGCCGCCGCTGCACCCGCTGAGCACGCCGCCGGACTGCACGGCCACCGCGCGGAACACCGCCGCCCGGGAACAGGCGAGCGAGTAGCTCATGGCGGCGCCGTAGCTGAAGCCCACGGAGAACAGCTGGGTCGTGTCGACGCAGAGGTCTCCCTCGACCTGCCGGATGATGTCGTCGGTGAAAGTGACGTCCTCGCCGCCGGAGTTCGCCCACCCGTTGTTGAACCCTTGCGGCGCCACGAAGATCGCGCTGTTGTTCGCGAGCCGCTGCAGGCCGTAGTAGGCCCAGGCCCCGGTCTGCACGGTCCGGCCCGTGTCGACGTCGGTGGCCGTGCCGCCCAGCCAGTGGAAGCCGAAGATCAGCCGGTAGGGGTGGGTGCGGTCGTAGCCGTCGGGGATCCGCAGGAGGTAGTTGCGGTTCTTCCCGCTGGTCTGGATCGTCCGGGTGCCGCTGGTCAGCGTCGGCGCCTTCCCGCAGCCGGCGGTGGCGGCGGTGGCGGCGGCCGGCTGCCGGGGCGCACTCGCGGCCACCCCGCCGGTTCCCAGCACGAGCGCCGCGGCGGCCACGGCCACCAGGACCTTCTTGATCATCACGCGACTCCTTCCGGCGGTCAGCAGGCCGATGCTGGAACCGGCGTGACGAAGCTGTCAACCGGCCGCGGAATCGTGCGGGTCAGCGGGCTCCGGCCCGGTGTAACTTTCAGCGGGCGCCCTCAGGGCCGCATCCCGAACGACGGCCGGCCCACCAGTTTCGGCAGCACCGCGTAGGCGTCCGCCACCCAGTCGCACAGCCGGGCGCGCGTCTCCCGCGGGTCGATCACGTCCTCCACCGAAAACCGCTCCGCCGTGCGGAACGGGGAGCGCACCTCGTCCAGCCGCGCCCGGATTTCCGCGATCCGCGCCTCCCGGTCCGGGGCCGCGTCGAGTTCCGCGCGGTAGGCCGCCTCGATGCCGCCCTCCACCGGCAGCGAGCCCCAGTCCCCCGAGGGCCAGGCCCAGCGGCGGACCAGGCGGTGCCGGTTCACCTGGCCCGCTCCGCCCACGCCGAACACCCGGCGGACGATCACCTCCGCCATCGGCACGCGGGCCTGGTACACCGCCGTCACCGCGCGGGCGCCGTGGCGGATCGCGCCCGCCCGCTCCGCCGCCGCGCCGATCACCATGCCCGCCTGGTCGGTCAAGGACACCAGCGGCAGGTGGAACGTCTCGCACAGGTCCACCAGCCGCGTCAGCACGTCGGCACCCTCGGGCGTCAGCGTCGCGCCGCGGTAGGCGTCGGTGGCCAGCACGCCCACCGGGTGACCCGCCAAGCGGGCCAGACCCGCGTACGCCGAGCCGCCCGAAACGGCGTAGTCGAACACCGATCCCTCGTCGAAGACGCCGTCGAGCAGGGGCCGCAGGCGGTACGGGTGACGGCGGTTGCGCGGCACCAGCGACAGCAGCGCCTCGTCGCGGCGGCCGACCGGGTCCACAGTGGACACCACCGGCGGCAGGGAGTCCACTGAGGACGGCAGGTACGACAGGAACTGCTTGGCCACCGCGAACGCGGCCGCCTCGGACGGCACGATCCGGTCCACCGCGCCGCTGCGCCGGTGCACCTCGGCGCCGCCGAGCTCCTCCTTGGTCAGGTCCTCGCCGGTGGCGTGCTGCACCACCGGCGGTCCCGCGACGAACAGCTGACCCGTGCCCTCGACCAGCACGCACAGGTGCGACATCACCGCCCGCGCCGCGCCCAGCCCGGCCACCGGGCCCAGGCACAGCGACACGACCGGGACCGCGGACAGGTTGTCCACCACCACGTCCCAGCCCGGGTTGACCGGGACGTAGCTGAACCCGTGCTGCTCCAGCATCTTGACGCTGCCGCCGCCCCCGGTGCCCTCGATCAGCCGGACCAGCGGCAGTCCCAGCTCGTTGGCCAACCGCTCGGCGTAGACCTGCTTCTCCATGATCGCCGCGTCCGCCGCGCCGCCCCGGATCGTGAAGTCGTCCGCGCCGAGGGCCACCCGGCGGCCGTCGAGGCGGGCCGTCCCGAGCACGAAGTTGGCCGGGGTGAATCCGTCCACTGCGGACCGGGTACCGGCCAGCGCCCCGATCTCGTCGAAGCTGCCCGGGTCGGCCAGTGCCGCGATGCGCTCGCGGACCGTCGAACGCCCGGCGGCGTGCTGGCGGGCCACCTTCTCCGGCCCGCCCATGCGCTCGGCCAGCTCGCGCCGCCGGGCGATCTCGTCGACCTCCGGCTGCCAGTTCACAGCTCTCCGACGGCCTCTTCGACCTTGCGCTGCAGCTTGTTCATCCCGCCGAGCCACCGGTCGGTCTCGGTCGCGCGCGCCGCGTAGTAGCCCGCGACCTCCGGGTGCGGCAGCACCAGGAACCGCAGGTCGTCCATCGCCGCGAACAGCGCGTCCGCCACCTGCTCCGGCTCGATCGCCGAGGCGCCCATCAGCAGCTGCCCCGCCGTGCCGGTGCTCTCCAGCATCGCCGTGCGGACACCCTGCGGGCAGATCGCCTGCACGGTGATGCCGCGGTGGCGGTAGGTCGCCGACAGCCATTCCGCGAAGGCCAGCGCGCCGTGCTTGGTCACCGAGTACGGCGCCGAACCGAGGCTGGTCAGCAGGCCGGCCGCGGACACCGTCGCGATGAAGTGCCCCCGACCGCGTTCCAGCCACGCCGGCAGCAGCAGGTTCGCCGCGCGGACGTGGGACATGACGTTGACGTCCCAGGTGCGCGCCCACACGTCCTCGCCGCTTTCCGCGCCGCCGAAGGGCGCGATGCCCGCGTTCGCGCAGAAGACGTCGATCTCACCGAGCGCCGAGCGCGCGCTGTCGATCAGCTTGGTGACACCGTCGAGGCTCGCGACGTCACCCGCGAACGCCGTCCCGCCGACTTCGGCGGCCACCTCCGCGGCCTTGTCCCCGTCGAGGTCGGCCACCACGACTTCGGCTCCGTCGGCGGCGAAGCGGCGGGCCAGCGCGGCGCCGATACCGCCGCCGCCCCCGGTGACGACGACCCCGGTCACAGGCCACCGCCGAGGGTCACGCCGCCGTCGAGGACCACGGTCTGCCCGGTGATCCAGCCCGCGTCGTCCGACAGCAGGAACGCCACCGCGCCCGCGATGTCCGACGGCACGCCGAGCCGCTTCATCGGGTACGCCGCGGCGACCTCCTCCTCGCGGCCTTCGTAGAGCGCGGTCGCGAACTTCGTCTTGACCACGGCCGGCGCGACGGCGTTGACCCGGATCTTCGGCCCGAGCTCGGCGCCGAGTTCGACGGTCAGCCGGATCAGCGCGGCCTTGCTGACGCCGTACAGGCCGATGCCCGGCGAAGCGCCGAGGCCGGCGACGGAGGCGACGTTGACGACGGCGCCGCCGTGCTCGCCCATCCACGCGTCGCGGGCGCGCTTGGTCCAGGCCAGCGGCGCGAGCACGTTGACGCCGAGGATCTTCGCCGCGGCGGCCGGGTCGATGTCCAGGGTGGGGCCGTAGGCGGGGTTGATGCCGGTGTTGTTGACCAGGTAGTCGAGCCGGCCGAAGGTCTCGATCGTCTTGGCGACCGTCTCGTCCTGGTGGTCGGTGTCGTCGGACTTGCCCGCCACGAACATGGCCACGTCCGGGCCGCCGAGCGAGCTGACGGCCTCTTCGAGGGCGTCGGTCTTGCGCGCGGTGAGGCACACCTTGGCCCCGCGCTCGACGAGCGTCTTCGCGATCCCGAGGCCGATGCCCCGGCTGGCCCCGGTGACGATCGCGACGCGATCCTTGAACGAGTTCACGGGTCTCCTTCGGCTGTGGTGCCCGGCACATACCAAGCAGTCGGTCAGGGGCCATTATGCGCGATGCGGCCGAGGTCTCAAGGCGGACACACGTCACACTGCCCGGCCCGATCATCGCCGCGGCGCCGTCCGCCACCTTCACCACGAGCGTGGTGCTCGGCACGTTCACCGTCAGCTCGCCCGGCTCGCTCAGCTTCACGCACGCGCCGTCGGGGGTGCCGGGAAGGAATGGGTCGGCGACGACCTGCGGACCGGCCGGATCGTGTCGGCCGAGCAGACCCGGCTCGGCGAGCGGCCGGTCAACCACTACGTCCTCGAACTCGACGCCGCGAAAGCGCCGGAACTGTTCCCCGAATTCGCGGAGCCGCCCCCGGACGGCAAGCCGGCCGCCGCCCGCCGACCAGGTCGTCGACCTCGGCGACCTGCTCAAGCAGAGGGGTCGCTGACGCGGAGCACGAGCTTGCCGGTCGTCGCCCCGGATTCGATGCGGCGGTGGGCCGTGACCGCGTCCGCCAGCGGCAGGACCTCGACGTCGACGCGCAGGGTGCCGTCCGCGACGGCCGCCACGGCCCGGCGCAGCGCCCGGCCCGCGGTGTCCGGGGCCACGGCGGAGAACGCGGCGAGGTTGAAGCCCGCCACGGTCTTGTTGGTGAACCACAGTTCGTTGGCCGGGATGCCGACGTCCGCGGCGCCCGAGGCGTTGCCCAGCACCACCAGGCGGCCCATCGGAGCCAGCCGGTCCAGGCTCGCGCGGCGCGCCGGGCCGCCGACCACGTCCACCACGACGTCGAACTCGCCGAGGCCCGCGACCTCGTCGCGCAGGACGACCTCGTCGTAGCCGAACGCCTTCGCGGCGGCGATCTTCGCGGCGCTCCCGACGGTGCCGGCCACCCGGCCGGCCCCGAGCAGGCGGGCCACCTGGCCCAGCTGGCTGCCGACCCCGCCGGCGGCGGCGTGCACGAGCACGCGCTCACCGGGCGCGAGCCGGGCCACCCGCTCCAGCACGAGGAACGCGGTGCTGCTGTTGGACGGCACCGCGGCCGCCGTGGCCAGGTCGGTCCCGAGCAGCGGGGCGACGAGGTCCGCGGAGGTCGTGACGACTTCGGCGTAGCCCCCGCTCGCCACGATCGTCAGCGCGGCGACCGGCTCCCCCACCGCCCGGCCCGTGACGCCTTCGCCGAGCGCGCGGATCCGGCCGGCGACCTCGATGCCGGGGACGAAGGGCAGCGGGACGTCCACGACGCCCTGCCGGTAGAGGACCTCGGCGAAGTTGGCGCCGGCGTAGGCGACGTCGATCGAGACCTCGCCCGGGCCGGGCTCCGGGATCGCCACGGCGTCGAGCCGCAGGACGTCGGCCGGGCCGAACTCGGGGATGGTGACCGCCTGCATGGTGTTCGTCATGCGGCCATCGTGCGGCGGCCGGGCGCACCCGGACAGGCCCGGTCCAGCCTGGGTCCGCCAGGACCAGGTTCAGCGCGGAACCAGCGAGAGGACGGCCGCGACCAGCGCGGGGCCGTCGAGCAGCACCGGGTCGTTGTGATCGGCGCCGGGGACCTCGACCAGCCGGGCCGACGCCGCGGCCGCCACCGCGCGGCTCTGGGCCGGCGGGACGAGCGAGTCGCGGCCGCCCAGGACCACCACCGCCGGGACGCGCAGCCGCGCGGCCTGCTCCTCGACCGGGAAGCGGTCGCGCAGCAGCAGCCGCACCGGCAGGTAGGGGTAGATCTCCGCGCCGACGGCCGCGAGGTCGGTGAACGGCGACCGCAGCAGCAGCCCGGCCGGCGGGTGGTCGAGGGCCAGCTCCGTCACGACGGCGGAGCCGAGGCTTTCGCCGAAGTAGATCAGCCGCCCGGGCGGCACCTGCCGCTCCTCGGTGAGGAACCGGTGGGCGGCGCGGACGTCGAGGGCGAGGCCGTCCTCGCTCGGGTCGCCGGGATTGCCGCCGTAACCACGGTAGTCGAAGAGCAGGACGGCCAGCCCGGCTTGGGCGAGCTTCGCGGCCAGCGGCGCGCGCCCCGCTCGGTTGCCGCCGTTGCCGCCCGCGACCAGCACGGTCGCCGCCGGGTCCCGGCCGGCCGGGCGCAGGTACCAGGCGCCCAGGTCGAGGCCGTCGGCGGTGCGGAGGCGGACCTCTTCGGCGCCCGGCAGCAGGCTCGCGGCGGCGGGTACCGGTGCCGGGTCCGGGACGTAGACCAGGCGCCGCTGGAACGACCAGAGAGCGGTGAGCAGCAGCACGAGGACCACGGCCACGGGGAAGCAACCGCGGCGCGCCCACGTTGTACCCCTCGATGCCTTCACCACTCCGATTCTGCGTCCTCGGCGACTCGCTGGCGGCCGGTGTCGGCAGCAGCCACGAGGACGACACCCTCGGCCGGCGGCTGACCCGCCGCCTGCGCGACGCGGGCCACGAGGTGCGCCTGCGGAACTTCGGCTTGCCCGGAGCCCGCTCGGCCGACCTCGAACGCCAGGTCGGCGTCGCCCTCGGCGAGGGCGTGGACCTGGCGTTGATCGTGATCGGCGCGAACGACCTGGCCGGATTCGTCGCCCCGCCGGTCGGCGCCCGCCAGCTGCACGACGCGGTGGCCCGCCTGGTGCGCGCCGGTGCCCGGGTCATCGTGGTACCGGCGCCGGACCTGGGAATCGTGGCGCGCGTACCGGGCCCGTATCGGCAGCTGGTCTCGGCGGCCAGCGGCCATTACGCGCAGGCGCAGGCGGAGGCGGCGATCCGCGCCGGTGGCGCGGTGGCAACGGCCGGTCCCGAACTCGCGGCTCGCTTCGCGGCGGAGCCGGGGTTGTTTTCCGCCGACCGATTCCACCCATCGTCGGCCGGCTACGCGGCAATCGCCGAAGGCCTGGCCCCCCACCTCCTGGCGGCGGCGCGGGACCTGGCCGCCTGACCGGGTTGGTGGCGCCCGGACGCTCCCCAATCACCACCGGCCTCGCCCGCACCGACCGCCGCGTGCGACCTGGACACCCGAACCGTTCGCGACCCCCGCACACTGCCCCAACACACCACCGGCCTCGTACGCGCCGACCGCCGGCCGGTTTTGCCCGGCTTTAACCGGCGACCGGCAAGATCAGTTCCGCCAGGCGGTCGGAGCGAGGGGCTGGGGGTCCGGAGCTCACCGGCCGGGGGGATCTGCCGGTGGGAGGGTGCCGGTCGCCTGGCAGCCAGGGGGTACTGGGGGAGCTCTTCCCGCGTCCGTCGTGACGCGCGCTGCAGGCTGGGAACCTGCAGCGCCCGCCCCTTCCGCTTCAGGGAGAGAGGGCAGACATGTACCGATCAACCCAGCGCGCCGCCGTCGTCGGCGCGATCGCGGCCAGTGCGCTCGCGCTCGCCGCACCGGCCGCACTGGCCACCGTGCAGGGCGGCACTTCGTCGACGTGCGCGGGCAGTTCCTGCCAGACGAGCGAGGTCTGGTTCCCGGGCGGCACCCTGTCGGTCGACGCCGACGTGCACGGCAGCGGCGGGGCGGAGTGGGCCGTCCTCAACGGCAACGGCACCGTCTGCCGCTCCGGGTTCAGCGCCGTGGACCCGCCGCGGTCCTGGACCTGCAGCGGCGTGCCGGCCCAGTGGCTGTACGGCGTCGTCTCCGGCCCCGCCGGTTCGTCCAACATCGGCCTGCGCTGGTAGCACCCGGCAAGAGAAGGAGAACCACCATGAGGACGCTTCGCTTCTTCACCCGTTCCGTCGCGCGCAGCCTGCGCACTCGTGAGCTGGGCGCCGCCTGGCGCTTCTACTACGAGATCTACTGATGACCACCGCGGCCGGGGTCCCCCAGCCCCGGTCGCGGGGCTTCACCCGGGAGGCCTCCGTGCGCCGAGCCGACGCCGAGCCCGGCACGTTCCCGACCGACCCGCGCGCCGCCCTCGAGGGGTGGGCCGGCGACGGGGTCGCGATCCGCCGGTTCGAGCCGGGCCGGTACCTGGTGTCCGGCGCGGAGCTGGTCCGCACGGCGCTGGCCGGGACCACGACGCCGTTCGAGGCGAAGGCGGCGACGTTCGGGGCCGTCGCCGGGTGGGTGCCCGGCTCCGAACGCAGCCGTCCGGTCAACGCCGCGCTGGCGCGGGAACTGGACCGCGCCTGGGAGGCCGTGCCGGCGGAACGGATCGGCACCGAGCTCCGCCGGTCCGCCGAGGCCGGTGAGACGTGGCCGGGCGCGCTCGCGCCGTGCTACCTGCGGCTCTTCGGCGAACAGCTCTTCCCCGGCCTGCCCACGCGGGCCCGACAGACGTTGCAGGACGCCCTCGCGGCGTCCGACGGGCTCGACCGCACGAGCACGGCCCTGCGGCGGCTCCGGGGCCGTCTCGCGCACAGCCGGGCCGACGCGGCCCTGCACCGCTGGGCCGCCGGCCGCGCGGAGCCCCTGCCCGACGCCCTGCGCACCGCCCTCGGCTCGGCCGACGACGTCGCGCTGGCACTGCACGGCCTGGTCGGCGCGGTCTGCCGGGCCGCGGCGATGGTGTTCGCCTGGACGGTCCTGCTCGACCGAGGCTGGCGACCGGGCACGCCGGCGGGCACGACCCTGCCGCCGGTCTCGGTGACCGAGCCCGCCGCCCACCGCGTCCGCGAAGCACTGCGGCTGTGGCCGGTGGCCTGGCTGCTGTCCCGCAAGGTCACCGCGGCGACGGAGCTGGGCGGCATCCCGCTGGCCCCGGGCGACCGGCTGTACTTGTGCACGTACCTGCTGCACCGCGACCCGGAGGTCTGGGCCGAGCCGGGCGAGTACCACCCGGGCCGCTGGGCGGCGCCGCCGGAGGGCCACAAGGCAAGGTACCTCCCGTACGGCTTCGGCAGCGCGGCCTGCGTCGGCTCCCGGTTCGTGAACCAGGCGACGGCGAAGGTGCTCGAGTCCGCCGATTCGCTTGATGGCTTCGACCTGCGGATCATCGACCCGGAGCCGGTCTTCGGCTCGCTGCTGTCGCCGCCGGTGGTGCAGCCCATCCGACGCGGCTGACCACCCACCCACCCGCCCTCCACTCGAGCCGCCCCCGGGAAGCCCGCTCTCACCCTCCGTGGTGCAGCCCATACGGCCCCACCGGCGGATTCCCGCTACCCTCTCGGCGGGATGACCGGTTCGTCCGGTCAGCGGGGGGTGCGGAAACAGAGTGCTCAGCTTCGGGGTGCTGGGACCGTTGCAGGTCCTGCGGGACGGCGAACCCGTCCCGATCACCGGGCCCAAGGTGCGGGCCCTGCTGGCGGCGTTGCTGATGCGGGCGAACACCACGGTGTCGCTCGAACGGCTCACCGAGCTGCTCTGGGGCGACGACCCGCCGGACACCGCGCGCAAGAGCATCCAGGTGCACGCGCTCCGGCTGCGGCGGGCGCTCGGCGACGGCGTCATCGAAACGCAGCCCACCGGCTACCTGCTGCGCGTCCGGTCCGCGCAGCACGATCTGCTGCGATTCCGCGAGCTCGTCGCCGCCGCGCCGGGCGAGCCGGATCCGGACACCGAACGCGAACTGCTCGCCGCCGCGCTCGATTGCTGGCGTGGGCCCGTGCTCGCCGATGTTCCGGCCGACGTGCTGAACCGGGAAGACGTCGAGCAGGAGCGGCTGCGGGCGCAGGAGCGGTACTTCGAGGTCAGCCTCGAACTGGGCCGGTCCGGCGAGATCACCGACGACCTGGCGCGGGTGACCCGCGAACACCCGTGGCGGGAGGCCTTCTGGGCGCTGTACCTGGAGGCCCTGCACCGCTCGGGCCGCCGCGCCGACGCCCTCGAGGCCTACCGCGAGGTGCACCGGATGCTCACCGACGAGCTCGGCGTCGGGCCCGGCGAGCGGCTGCGGCGCGCCCACCGGGCCGTCCTCGCCGACGAGACCCCCGACGAACCGCCCGCCGCGCAACCGGAGTTCCGGCCGCGGCAGCTGCCCCCGGCCGTCGCCACGCTCGTCGGCCGGGCCGCGCTCATGTCCACTTTGGACGACCTGGTGGGCGGGCCGGCCGGGCCGCACCCGCCGATCGCGCTGCTCGTCGGGCCGGCCGGGGTGGGCAAGACGACCGCCGCCGTGCACTGGGCGCACCGCGCCGCGCGGTACTTCCCGGACGGTCAGCTCTTCGCCGACCTCCAGGGCTACTCGGCGGTCCCGCCGCTCGCGCAGCTGGAGGTGCTGACCCGGTTCGCGCACGCGCTCGGCGTCCGGCCCGGCCAGGTGCCGACCGAGCTCGCCGACGCCGCCGCGCTCTACCGCTCGGTGCTCGCCGACCGGCGGGTGCTGATCGTGCTGGACAACGTGGCCGGGCCGGACCAGGTGCGCGCGCTGCTGCCCGCCAGCCCGGGCTGCGCGGTGCTGATCACCAGCCGGGACCGGCTCTGCGGCCTCGCCGCCACCGTGGACACCCGGCTGGTGGAGCTGGCCGAACTGCCGCCGGACGACTCGCTCGCACTGCTCGCCTCGGTCGTCGGCGAAGAGCGCGTCGCGGCCGAGGAGACCGCCGCGCGCGAGCTGGTGCGGCTGTGCGCCGGGCTGCCGCTGGCCCTGCGGATCGCCGCGGCGAACCTGGCGCTGTGGCCGGACCGGTCGCTGCACGGCTACCTCGCCGAACTGGCCGGCCCCGACCTCGAACAGCTCGGCGTCCGGCGGGCGTTCGACCTGTCCTTCGACGCCGTTTCCGCCGCCGCGGCCCGGTTCTTCCGCCTGCTCGGGCTGGTGCCCGGGGCCGACATCGGGGTGGCGGGCGCGGCGGCACTGGCCGGGGTCGCCGCGCCGCAGGCCCGCCGGTTGCTGTGGGACCTGGCCGCGAGCCACCTCGTGCAGCCTCGCGGTGGCGACCGGTTCGGCCTGCACGACCTGCTCCGCGCGTACGCCGCCGAGCGGGCACGCGAGGACCTCCCGGCGGCCGAGCGGGCAGCCGCCCTCGACCGGCTCTTCGGGTACTACCTGCGAGCCGCGGCCGGCGCGGCGACCGCGCTCTACCCGGACCTGCAACGGCTGCCCGACGCACCCGAAGACGGCGAGGTTGTCGAGCCGCACGACGCGCGCCGGTGGCTGCTGGCCGAGCACGGCAACGTCCTGTCCGCGATCCGCTGGACGTCCGGGCGGGAGCAGGGGCCGTTCGCCTGGCGGGCCGCCGACCTGCTGCGCGGCTTCTTCCACTCGCACCGCCTCGACGCGGAGTGGCAGGCGGCCGCGACCGCCGGGCTGGCCGCCGCGCGCCGGGCCGGGGACGAGCGGGCCGCCGGCGCGATGCGCCACAGCCTCGGGGCGTTGGCCTGGAGCCGCGGGGACTACGAGACGGCGCTGGCGGAACTCGAAGCCGCCCAGGCGTCCTACCGGGCCGCCGGTGCCCGCGAAGGCGCCGACTCGGTGCTGCACGCGCTCGGCGTCGTGCACCTGGACCTCGGCCGGCTCGACCGGGCGATCGAATACTTCACCGCGGCGCTGGCCGGGACGCTGCGCAGCGGCGCGTCGATCCGCGCGGCGAACGGGCTGATCAACCTCGGGGCCGTGCTCATCGAACACGGGCGGCTCACCGAAGGTGTCGAGCACAACGAGCGCGCCCTCGACCTCTGCCGCCGGCTCGGCTCACCGCACGCGGCGGCGATCGCGCTGTGCAACCTCGGGTACGGCTACCGCGTGTCGGGCGACTTGGCCCGCGCCGGGGCCGTGCTGACCGAGGCCCTGGAAGCGTTGCGGGAGCTGGGTTCCCGCGACGACGAGGCGGACGCGCTGGTCCGGCTCGCCGCGGTGCACCGGGTCACCGGCGACCTCGATCGGGCGTGGCCCGCCGCGCGGCTGGCGGTGACGGTGGCGCGCGAGGCGGGCAACCAGCGGTTCGAGGTGGACGCCCTCGGCGCGCTCGGCGACCTCCATCGCCAGGCGGGCGACCCGGCGGCGGCGCTGGCGGAGTACACCGAAGCCCACCGGCTGACGGAGAAGATCGGCTACCTCCGCGGCCGGATCGCCACCTTGCTCGGTCTGTCCACTGTGGACACGGTGGACGCGGCCACGCACGGCGCGGCGGCCTTGCGCGAAGCCGAGGAGGGCGGCTTCCGGCTGCTGGCCGAGCAGGCCCGGACCAGCCTGGCGTGGATCTCGTTCAACGCGGGCTCGCCCGAGGAGGCGGAACGTCTGGCCGCACAGGCGATCGCCGGGTTCCGGGCGAGCGGGCACCGGCTGGGCCAGGCGTACGCCTTCGTCGTGCTCGGCCAGGCCCGCCTGAGCCTGACCGGCCCCGCCGCGGCCCGGGAGTGCTGGCACACGGCCGAGCGAATCCTGGCCACGGCCGGCGAACGCCCGGTACTGGCGGCGGTGCGGGCGCTGCTGGCCCAGTGACCGCCGGCCGCAAACGCCCCCGCGGAGACCGTTAACGCCGCGTGGACAGTTCGGCCGGGTGCAGCTCGTAGAGCGCGTACGCCTTCCGGATCACCGGTTGCGCCACGTTCCGCACCCGCACCCCGCCGGGCGTCACGCCCTGCTCGCACCCGAAGTGCGCGTGCCCGTGCAGCGCCAGGTCCGCGCCCACCTCGTCGATCGGCTCGCACAGCAGGTACGACCCCAGGAACGGGTGGATCTCGGGCGGCTCGCCGTGCAGCGTCCCGGGGATCGGCGCGTAGTGCGTCAGCGCCACGACGACGTCCGTGCCGAGGCTTTGCAACGCTTTGCGCAACGAATCCGCCGAAGCCATCGTGGTCTCGACGAAGTCCTTCATCTCCCGCTCGCCGAACCGGCTGGCGCACTTGCCGGCGAACCCGCCGCCGAAGCCCTTGACGCCCGCGACGCCCAGGGAGCCGTCCGGCAGGTCGTACCGGACCGCGTCGCCTTCCAGCACGTCGACGCCGGTTTCCCGGAGCAGGTTCGAGATCATCTCGCCGGAGTCGCTGTGGTGGTCGTGGTTGCCGAGGACGGCGGCGATCGGCACGCCGAGCCCGGCGAGTTCTTCGGCCACCACGCGGGCTTCCTCGACGGTGCCGTGCCGGGTGAGGTCCCCGGCCAGCAGCAGGACGTCGGCGGTGCCCGCCAGGTGTTCCAGGGCCGGCCGGAGCAGGCCGCGGGAATCTTCGCCCAGGTGCACGTCCCCGACCGCGGCGATCCTCATCGGCCGATCTCCTCCGCGCTCGCCGGTTCGCGGACGTCGGCGACCCGGACGTCGTTGTGCACCAGCTCCCCGGTCAGGTACTCGCCGACGACGGCGTCGACCTCCTCCTTGCGCGCCGGGCAGGTGACTTCGCCGGTCAGGTGCACGTGCTCGCCCCGGACGGTCACGTGCACCCCGAGCTCGGCGGTGCGGGGATCTTCGGCGAGGGCCCGGCTGAGCCGGGCGACGAGGTATTGCGGTGGTTCGGGCACGAGAGCCTCCTTCGGGTCGATCACGGCCAGGTCGCCGAGCAGCGCCAGGAACGCCCGGGCGTACGGGGACGCCGACACCTGCACGGCGACGCCGGTCCAGTCGACCTGCTCGCGCAGGTCGCGGGCGATCCGCAGCAGCGGCGCGAAGTCGCACCGGTGCGCGCTCAGCACGAGCAGCTTGTCCACCAGCAGGTCGGTGCCGGAGACGACCGGCGCCGCGGTGGACCCGATGCGCATCAGCGCCGCGCGGTCGAGCAGCTCGTCGGTCACCGGCCGGTGGTTGGGGCCGTGGATGAGGTCGACGAGGATGTCGCCGTCGTAGACCTTCGTCAGCCAGTCCTCCGGCGGGTGCACGCGGCGCAGGCCGGCGGCGGTGAGCACCTCCGCGGCCCGCTCCGCGTCGCCGGGCTTGAGGAACAGGTCGACGTCGTGGTCCGACGGCGGCCCGCCGCGGGCGTACACGGCCAGCCCGCCCGCCACGGCGAACCGGATGCCGGTGCCGTCGAGCGTGGTCACGACGCGAGTCAGGCTCTGCAGCAGCGCCTCCGCTTCCATGGCGGAGGGTTACCCGCGACCGGCGCGGCCCTAACCGCCGTTCGCGGGCCGCTCCCGGAGCCACGCGCAGGCACCGTCGACCGTGGGGTGCAGCGCGAGCGTGCTGTCCATGCGGGTGACCTGCAGCGAACGCAGCACCGGGCGTCCGTCGGCGACCAGCGCGAACGGCAGGTCCGCGGCCGCCGTCTCGCCGGCCAGTTCGGCGATGACCTGCAGCCCCGCCGAGCCGCAGAAGGTGATCGCGGCCAGGTCCACGATGAGCGCGCCCGGCCGCCCGGCCAGCGCGGCGCGGGCCCGGGCGCGCAGCACCGGCGCGGTGCCGAGGTCCAGGTCGCCGGCCGCCGCGACGACGACGGCCTCGGGGACGGTGCGGACGCGCACCGTGAGCGTGGACGTCCCGTCGTCGGTCACGGGGGCTCCCTTCCGTCGCTGCCGACCCTAGATCGGTTGCATCGTTTTGTCATCGATTTGCCGGGTAACCGGGAGCGGACCAGCCGCCCAGAGGAGAGGACAGCCGGCGATGAGCACCGTGACCGAATCCGTCGACGTCGAGACCGACGTCACCACCGCCTACAACCAGTGGACGCAGTTCGAGTCCTTCCCGCAGTTCATGGAGGGTGTCGACGAGATCCGGCAGCTCGACGACACCCACACGCACTGGAAGATCAGTGTCGGCGGGCAGACCCGCGAGTTCGACGCGACGATCACCGAGCAGCACCCGGACGAGCGCGTCGCCTGGAAGTCCGACTCCGGCCCGACCCACGCGGGGGTCGTGACGTTCCACCGCCTCGACGACCGGCACACCCGGGTCACCGCCCAGCTCGACATCGACCCGGACGGCTTCGTCGAGAACGTCGCCGACAAGCTCGGCATCCTCGACCGCCGAGTGAAGGGCGACCTGGGCCGGTTCAAGACCTTCATCGAGGACCGCGGCGGCCGCGAAACCGGCGCCTGGCGCGGCGACGTGGCCCGCCCCGGGAACTGACCGACCGGCCCGCAGCCGCCCCCGCCGTCACTGGACGACGGGGGCGGTTCGCTGCCGCCGGCGTCCGGTTTATCCCCGGACCACCCGGGTAGCCAGCCGCCCTACCAGGCCGGTGGTCGCCCATCGGCATCCACGGGGGCGCGGAAGTGCCTCTCCCGCAGGAGGTCGAGATGACGCAGGGACCCGGCGGTCAGTCACCGCCGCAACCGGGCGGCGGTTCGCCGTCGATGCCGGAAACCGCTAAGGACGAAGCCCGCGAGGTGGCTTCGACGGCCGCCGACCGGGGCGGCGAAGTCGCGCAAACGGCCGCGGACCAAGCGAAGCACGTCGCCGCGCACGCCCAGAGCGAAGCGCGCGACCTGCTCCGCGAAGGCCGGGAACAGTTGCAGTCGCAGGCCAGGGACGGCCAGCGCAAGGCCGCCGAAAGCCTCCACCAGCTGGCCGGTCAGCTGGAGCGGATGGCGGAGCAGACGGATTCGCCCGGCCTCGCCGGCGACGTCGCGCGCCAGGTGTCGGACCGCACGCGCTCGGTGGCCGACTGGCTCGAGCACCGCGAGCCGGGTGATCTCCTGGACGAGGTCCGCCGCTTCGCCCGCCGCCGCCCGGGCACGTTCCTCGTGGGTGCGGCGGTGGCCGGTGCGCTGGTCGGGCGGCTCACCCGGGGCGTGGTGGCGCAGCAGAAGGAGTCGAACGACCGGACGGACGTCCCGCAGCCGCACGCCGGCCCGGCCGCGACGCCCCCGGTGCCCCAGCAGGGCCTTCCGCAGCCGGGATATGCGGCCCCGGGCGGCTACAACGGACCGCAGCCCGCGGGAGGCCTTCCGCAGCCGACCCACCCGGGCGCGGCGCCCGGCGGGTACACCGCGCCGCAGCCCCCTGAAGGCCTGCCCCAGCCGGGCGCAACCCCCGGCAGCCACGCCGCGCCGCCCGCAGGCGATCTTCCCCAGCCGGGCCGTCCCGGCGGGCCCGGCGCGCCCACGCCGCCGGAAGGCCTGCCCCAGC
>NZ_JBSGBK010000122.1:0-19800 GCF_053601215.1 Amycolatopsis sp. NPDC004772 | reverse complement strand
TACTGCTCTCAAAGGAAACCCCGACGAGGGGGTTTCAATAATAAGCTCTACTGGCTTAGTTCACTAGCACACTGTTGAGTTCTCAAGCAACACACTCCGGACTCGCCGCCTTATCAGCGGCTATATCCTCGGCAGTTGTTCCAAGCGATATTCACAAGCTTTTGGTCGAGCATGCCTCAGCCTACGGGTTTAGTCGTAGGGGGTCGGCGGCCGCTCGTGGGCCGACGCTGAACATTACCCGGTCCGATCCGCGGTGTCAACCCGCTCGTCCCGGCCTGGTCTCTTGGGGCTTTCGGCCCCGGTGTGACCCGGTGTTCCTGGCGACGAAGAGAAGATTACATGCCCCGGAACGACCCCGGAACAGGGGGGTCACTTAACGGCATCGCCGCAGGTCAGAGTGCTTACGGACGGCTACGACGGCACCGACGGCAGATACCGCGGCGGCACCCGGGCCGGCGCGGCCCGCGAGAAGTCCGCCGCCAACGCCAGCATCCGGGCGTCGGACCACCGCGCTCCCATGAACGAGATGCCCACCGGGAGGGGTCCGGCGAACCCGGCCGGGACCGTCACGTCCGGGTAGCCCGCGACCGCGGCCGGCGTCGAAGACGGGATCACGTCGTTGTCGCCGACCGCGCAATCCGTCTTCCACGCCGGTGGGTTGGTCGGCGAGGCGATCGCGTCCAGGTGGTACGCGTCCAGCGTCTCGTCCAGGGATCGGCGCGAAAGGTCCGTGAGCTCGGCGCGCACGGCGCGGTAACTCGGGTCCGACGGACCGGGCGCCGCCAGGGCTTGCTCGAACAGCTCCTGCCCCGCGAAACACGTCCGCTCCAGCGGATCCGCCCGGTTGTAGGCGATCAGCTCGGCCAGGTTCCGCGGCCCGGACGGGCGGGTCGCCAGGTACGCGTCGATGTCCCGGTGGAATTCCGTGAGCAGGGCCGGGAACTCCAGTTCGGCCAACCGCGACTGATAGGGCAACGTCACTTCGACGACCGTCGCACCCGCCTTGACCAGGGAGTTCTTCGCCGACGTCATGATCGCGTCGGTGGCCGGGCCGAGGACCGGGAGGCGCCACAAACCGATGCGGGCGCCGCGCAGGACACCCGGCCGGAGGAACTTCGCGTAGTCCGTGGGCTGGGTGCGGGGGTACGTCAGGGTCGCCGGGTCCGCGGGGTCGCGGCCCTGCAGGACCGACAGCGTCAGGGCCGCGTCGACGACGTTGCGGGCGATCGGGCCCGCCGTGTCCTGCTCGGCCGAAATCGGGACCACGCCCGTGCGGCTGACCAGGCCGAGACTCGGTTTGTGCCCGACCGTCGCCGTCATGCCGGCGGGGCACACGATCGAGCCGTCCGTCTCCGAGCCGATCGCCACCTGGGCCAGCGTGGCCGCGACGCCGGCCGCCGAGCCCGCCGACGACCCGCACGGGTTGCGGTCCAGCACGTACGGGTTGTTCGTCTGCTCACCCACGCCCGACCAGCCGGACGTCGGCTTCGCGGCGCGGAAGTTCGCCCACTCGGAGAGGTTCGCCTTGCCGAGGATCACGGCGCCGGCGTCCCGCAACCGGGTGATCAGGGTGGCGTCCGCGGCCGGGCGGCTGCGCAACGCCCGCGAGCCGGCCGTCGTCCACTGGTCTCGCGTGTCGACGTTGTCCTTGACCAGCACCGGGATGCCGTCGAGCGGGCCACGCAGGTGGTGGGCGCGACGTCGCGCGTCGCTGGCCGCGGCCTGGCCGAGAGCCGACGGATTCAGGGCCAGGACCGCGTTGACCTTACCGTCGATCCGGTGAATCCGATCGAGGTAAGTGCTGGTCAGGCCCACCGCGGTGAGCCGGCCCGACGCCATCCGGGCCTGCAGCGCCGGGATGTCGGCGGCGTCGAGGTCGAACCGCGGAGAAACCGGCGCGGCGGCGACGGGCGCGGCGGGGACGAGCACGAGTGCGGCGGCCAGGATCGCGAGGAACACCGGCCGCCGCCCCATCAGAGCACCGGGAGGAGCGTTCGGAGTTCGTACGGGGTGACCGCGCTGCGGTAGTTGTCCCACTCCACGCGCTTGTTGCGGAGGAAGAAGTCGTAGACGTGCTCGCCGAGCGCTTCCGGCAGGAGCTCGGACTTCTCCATCTCGGCCAGTGCCTCTCCCAGGTTCTGGGGTAGCTGGGCGTACCCGGCGGCGCGCCGCTCGGCGTCGCTCAGCTGCCAGATGTTGTCCTCGGCGGGTGGCGGCAGCTCGTAGCCCTTCTCGATCCCCTTGAGCCCGGCGGCCAGGATGACCGAGTACGCCAGGTACGGGTTGCACGCCGAGTCCAGGGTACGGATCTCCACCCGGCGGGATGACGCCTTTCCGGGTGAATACATCGGGACGCGGACGAGCGCGGAGCGGTTCGCGCGGCCCCACGACACCGTCGTCGGCGCCTCACTGCCGCTGATCAGGCGTTTGTAGGAGTTCACCCACTGGTTGGTGACCGCGGAGATCTCCTTGGCGTGGTGCAGCACCCCGGCGACGAAGGCCTTGCCGGTCTCCGACAGCTCGTGCGGGTCCTCGGCGTCGTAGAACGCGTTGCGGTCGCCTTCGAACAGGCTGACGTGCGTGTGCATCCCCGAGCCGGGCTGGTCGGTGAACGGCTTCGGCATGAACGTCGCGCGCACGCCCTGGGTCAGCGCGACCTCCTTGACGACGTAGCGGAACGTCATCACGTTGTCGGCCATCGTCAGCGCATCGGCGTAGCGGAGGTCGATCTCCTGCTGGCCCGGTGCCCCTTCGTGGTGGCTGAACTCGACCGAGATGCCCATCGCTTCGAGGGTCTCGATGGCGTGCCGGCGGAAGTGCGTCGCGGTGGCGTGGCTGGCCTGGTCGAAGTAGCCGCCGTTGTCCGCCGGCTCCGGCTCGCTGCCGTCGTCGGGCATGTTCGAGAGGAGGAAGAACTCGATCTCGGGGTGCACGTAGCAGGTGAAGCCCGCTTCGGCGGCCTTCGACAGCTGGCGGCGCAGCACGTGCCGCGGGTCCGCCCAGGACGGCGAGCCGTCGGGCATCGCGATGTCGCAGAACATGCGGGCCGAGTACGGGCCGCCGTCGGGCGTTTCCCAGGGCAGCACCTGGAACGTGGCCGGGTCCGGCTTGGCGACCATGTCCGATTCGTAGACGCGCGCGAAGCCCTCGATGGCCGAGCCGTCGAAGCCGATCCCGTCGTTGAAAGCGCCCTCGAGCTCGGCCGGCGCGACGGCGACGGACTTGAGGAACCCCAGCACATCGGTGAACCAGAGACGAACGAAACGGATGTCGCGCTCCTCGAGCGTGCGGAGCACGAATTCCTGCTGGCGATCCATGGCCGCACCCTAACCACAGCGTGTTAACGGCATGTTTCGCGACGCGCCGACGCCGCCGAAGTCACGTCGCGAGCACCGCAACGGGTTTCTTCGCCCGCGTGATGGCCAGCGAAGCGACCGACGCGATCACGGCGAGCACCGCCGCGGAGTACCAGGCCAGGGTGTAGTTCCCGAGCTGGTCGCGGACCAGGCCGGCGGCCGACGCGGCGAACGCGGCCCCGAGCTGGTGGGAGGCGAAGACCCAGCCGAACACGATCGGGCCGGCGTCGCCGAACGCGCGGATGCAGAGCGCGACGGTCGGCGGGACCGTGGCCACCCAGTCGAGGCCGTAGAACAGGATGAACGCCCACATGCTCGGCTGCACGCTGTCGGTGAACAGCTGCGGCAGCAGCGCCAGCGAGAGCCCGCGCAGGGCGTAGTAGACGCCGAGCAGGATCCGCGGGTCGATCCGGTCGGTGAGCCAGCCGGAGAAGATCGTGCCGACGACGTCGAAGACGCCGACCAGGGCCAGCAGGCTCGCCGCCGTCGTCTGCGGCATGCCGTGGTCGTGCGCGGCCGGGACGAAGTGGGTGCCGACCAGGCCGTTGGTCGTCGCGCCGCAGATCGCGAAGCCGACGGCGAGCAGCCAGAACGTCCGGGTGCGGGCGGCCTGGCCCAGCACGGAGAGGGCACGGCGGACCGAGCCGGTCGACGGTGCCGGGCGCGCGATCTCGGTGCCGGCGGGCGCGCCGTAGGCCGTGAGGCCGACGTCGGCCGGGTGGTCGCGCAGCACCAGCAGGACCACCGGGACGACGGCGAGCGCGGCGATGGCGATCACCAGCGACGCCGTCCGCCAGCCGGAGCCGACCGCCAGGTTCGCGATGAGCGGCAGGAAGATCAGCTGGCCGGTGGCGCCCGCCGCGGTCAGGACGCCGGTGACGACGCCGCGGCGCTCCACGAACCACCGGGTCGCGACCATCGCGGCGAAGCCCATCGCCATCGAGCCGGTGCCGAGCCCGACCAGCACGCCCCAGCACAGCACGAGCTGCCAGCTCGCGGTCATGAACACCGTGCCGCCCGCGCCGGCGGCGATGACGGTCAACGCCGTCGCCGAGACGCGCCGGATGCCGAACCGCTCCATCAACGCGGCCGCGAAGGGCGCGAAGAGGCCGAAGAGCACGAGGTTCACCGAGACGGCGGAACTGATCGTGGTGCGCGACCAGCCGAACTCTTCGTGCAGCGGGTCGATCAGGACGCCGGGAGCGGCGCGGAAGCCGGCGGAGGCGAGCAGCGCGACGAAGGCGGCACCGGCGATCAGCCACGCGCGGTGCAGCTTCGGGGCGGGACGGGTCTCAACAGTCACCCAGGCAGTCTCACCGCGCGCGCGTGACGGCGACAGTGGCCGGAAGGACATCATCCGAAAGGATCGGGCCAACAGTAGGCTCGCGCCATGTCCCGCCTCGCGCTGCTGCTCGCGCTTCTCCTGACGGCCGGCTGCACCGGGTCACCCGACACGCGGGGACCGTTCCCGGCGGGCGCCGACCTCGTCCGCGAGGCCGCGACGTCGTTCGCCGCGGTGCGGGGCGTGCACTTCGCCGCCGGGGTGAACGGGGTGCTGGCGGGCTTCCCGCTGCGTCAGATCGAAGGCGACGCCACCCTCGACGACGGCGGCCGCGCGACCGGCACGGCCGACGTCCAGGACGGGGAGGGGCACACCAAGTTCCCCTTCGACGTGCGCGACAGCCAGGAGCCGCCGTACCCGGTCAGCGCGTTCCTCGGCCCGCAGGGCGGGCTGAAGCGGCTGCTCGACGGCGTGACCGACGCGAAGACCGAAGGCCGGGAGAACGTCGACGGCGCGCCGGCGCTGCGGGTCGGCGGCCGGGTGCCGGCCGCCGTCGCCCACCGCGTGCTCGCCCAGGTCGACGCCGACCTGACCGTCAAGGTCTGGGTCGCCGACGACGGCGGTCCCCGGCGCTTCGTGCGCCTCTGGGTGCAGGTCCCGCCGGCCGGCGACCACCTCAGCCCGGTGATGATCGAGCTGTCCCTGACCAAGCAGCAGTAGCTACTGGCCCGAGCAGCGCTTCCCGTCCGGCGGCACCGTGCCGTCGACCAGGTAGTCCGTGCCCGCCTCGTCCACGCACTTCACGCCCTGAAGGAACACCGTGTGCTGCGTGCCCTCGTAGGTGAGCAACGCGCCCTTCAGGCCCTTCGCGAGGTTGACGCCGGCCTGGTACGGCGTCGCCGGGTCGTTGGTCGTCGAGATGACCAGCGTCTTCGCCAGGCCTTCGACGTTCGGCACGTGCGGCTCGGACGTGTTCGGCACCGGCCAGAACGCGCAGGCGTCGCGGGCCGCCGAAGCCGGGCGGCCGTCGTCGAGGAACGGCGCCACCTTCACGTACTCCTCCTGCGCCTTGAGGATGACGGCCGGGTCCGTGACGCGCGGGTCGTCGACGCACCGGATCGCCGTGAAGGCGTCCTGCGTGGTGCCGTACTTGCCGTCGGAGTCCCGCTCGTTGTAGATGTCGGCGAGCTTCTCGAGCGTCGCGCCGCGCTGCTGCTTCAGCTCGTTGAGGCCGGTGTTCAGGGTGTCCCAGAGGCTTTCCTGGTAGAGCGCCTGGATGACGCCGGTGGTGGCGTCTTCGTAGGAGAGCTTGCGGCCGTCGCCGACCGGCACCGGGAAGTCGATCAGCGGGCGGACGAGGTTCTGGAACGCCGTCACCGCGCCGCCGGCGTCTCCGCCGAGCGCGCAGTCCTGCTGGGCCGTGCACCACTTCGCGAACTGCGTGAACGCCGTCCCGAAGCCCTGGCCCTGCGCGACGAGCGACTCGACCGCGTCCTGCTCGGGGTCGACCGCGCCGTCGAGGACCATCGCGCGGACGTTCTTCGGGAACGCCTCGGCGTAGGCCGACCCGATCCGGGTGCCGTAGGAGTAGCCCAAATAGGTGAGCTTTTCGTCGCCGAGGACCGAGCGGAGGACGTCGAGATCCTTCACGACGTCGCGGGTGCCGGCGTTGGCCAGCATCGCGGTGCCGTCGTCGGTGCGCTGGGCGCACTTGGCCGCGAAGTCCTTTTCCTGCGATTCCTGCTTCAGCACCCCGGCCGGCGAGCCGTCGGTCTCGCTGTCGTCGGCGCGGTCGGCGTCGCGCTCGGAATCGGTGAGGCAGTGGATGGCCGGCTGGCTGGCGCCGATCCCCCGCGGGTCGAAGCCGACCAGGTCGAAGCGTTTGCCCAGCCCGGTGCTGGTCACCGGCTTGCCCAGCCCGGCGGCCGCGACCATGCCCGACGCGCCCGGCCCGCCCGGGTTGACCACGAGCGACCCGATCTTCTCGCCGGTGGCCTTGCGGCGGAGCAGGCCCAGCGTGATCGTGTCCCCCGCCGGCTTCGCGTAGTCCAGCGGCACGGTCAGGCGCGCGCACTGGACGTCTTTCGCCTGGAACGCCGATCGCGAGTCCTCCGACGTCGCGTAAGGTGCGCAGTCGGCCCAGCTCAGGCTCTGGCCGTAGAACCGCTCCAGCCCGGCGGGCACCGGCCCGGACGGCGGGTGCGACTCGGTCGTCGGCGCGGGCGGCTCGGTCTTGCCGGAGGACGTGCACGCGGCCAGCGAGGCCGCGAGCAGCACGGACGTCGCGATCGCGGTGATCCGGCGACGATGGGACCTGGCGCTGGGATGTGGGAACACGGTTGGATCGTCCCATCCGGCCGCGGAACTCGAACGCACCACCGTCGCGTTGGGTGGTGGAGGCCGGTCGAGCGAGAGAGAACGGGAGACCAGGGGTGGCAGCACTGATCAGCCGGATGGGCAAGAAGCTCCGCCGGATCATCCAGCGGCCGGGCAGCGTCGAGCTGACCCGCTACGAAGCACTGCTGCCCGCGGTCGAGAAGCTCGAACCCGAGCTCGAAAAGCTCTCCGACGAGGAGCTGACCGAGCGGGCGGGCAAGCTTCGCGAGACGCTGAAGGACACCGCGTTCGGCGACGACCAGCTCATCGAGGTGTGCGCGCTGGGCCGCGAGGCCGCCCGGCGGGCGCTGGGCGAGCGCGCGTTCGACGTGCAGGTGCTGGGCACGATGGGCCTGCTCACCAAGCACGTCGTGCAGATGGAGACCGGTGAGGGCAAGACCCTCGCGGGTGCGCTGGCCGCGGCCGGGTACGCGATCCGCGGAAAGCGCGTTCACGTCGTCACGGTCAACGACTACCTGGCCCGCCGCGACGCGGAGTGGATGGGCCCGGTGTACGCCCTGCTCGGCGTGTCGGTCGGCTGGGTCGAGCCGTCGCACTCGCGCGAAGAGCGCCGCGAGGCCTACGCCAAGGACGTCACGTACGGCGCCGTCGCCGAGATCGGCTTCGACGTGCTGCGCGACCGCCTGGTCACGAAGGTCGACGACCTGGTCCAGCCCGACCCCGAGGTCGCGATCGTCGACGAGGCGGACTCGGTGCTGGTCGACGAGGCGCGCGTCCCGCTGGTCATGGCCGGTTCGATCGACCGCAGCGACGCCGACGAAGAGGTCGCCAAGATCGTCCGGCGGCTGCGGCTCAACCTGCACTACGAGACCGACAGCGAGGGCCGCAACGCCTGGCTGACCGACGCCGGCTCGTCCGTCGTCGCGAAGTCGCTCGGCCTCGAGGTCGACGACCTGTTCAACGAGCAGGCGTCCGACCGGCTGGCCGCGGTCAACGTCGCCCTGCACGCGCACGCGCTGCTCACCCGCGACGTCGACTACCTGGTCCGCGACGGCAAGGTCCAGCTCATCAACGCCGCCCGCGGCCGGGTCGCCGAGCTGCAGCGCTGGCCGGACGGCCTCCAGGCCGCCGTCGAGGCGAAGGAGCAGGTCACCGCGACCGACCGCGGCGAGATCCTCGACTCGATCACCGTCCAGGCGCTGCTGGCGCGCTACCCCGAGGTCGCCGGCATGACCGGCACCGCGGTCGCCGTCGCCGAACAGCTGCGCGAGTTCTACGAGCTCGAGGTCGCGGTCATCCCGCCGAACACCCCGAACATCCGCGAGGACCTCGAGGACCGCGTCTTCGCGTCGCCGTCGCAGAAGCTGCGGGCGATCGAGGAGGAAATCCGCACGGTGCACGAAACCGGGCGGCCGATCCTCGTCGGCACCCAGGACGTCGCCGAGTCCGAAGAGCTGGCCGAGAAGCTCGCGAAGGTCGACCTCGAGTGCGTCGTGCTCAACGCGCGCAACGACGCCGAAGAGGCCGCAATCATCGCCGAGGCCGGCAAGAAGGGCGCGGTCACCGTGTCCACCCAGATGGCCGGCCGCGGTACCGACATCCGGCTGGGCGGCACCGACGGCGCGACCCGCGAAGAGGTCGTCGAACTGGGCGGGCTGCACGTCATCGGCACCGCGCGGTACCCGTCGAGCCGCCTCGACGGGCAGCTGCGCGGCCGGTCCGGACGTCAGGGCGACCCGGGCAGCGCGGTCTTCTTCGCGAGCCTGAACGACGACCTCGTGCTGTCGAACGCGCCGGACGTGCCCGAGGGCATCGTGGACGACGAAGAGACCGGCGAGATCACCGACGGCGCGGCGCTGCGGCAGCTCAACCACGCCCAGCGCGTCGCCGAGGGCGTCGATCTGGAGATCCACCGCAACACCTGGCGGTACACGCGGCTGATCGAGCGGCAGCGGCGTGACCTGCTCGTGCACCGCGACAAGGTGCTTCGCACCGCGTACGCGGCGGAGGTGCTGGAGAAGGCGCACGAGGAAAAGTTCGGCGAGCTGAAGGAGAAGCTGGACGATCAGGAGAAGCTGGAGCAGATGTGCCGCGAGGTGCTGCTGTTCCACATCGACCAGCTGTGGTCGGACCACCTGGCGTACCTGACCGACGTCCGCGAGAGCATCCACCTGCGCGCGCTGGCCCGCGAGACGCCGCTGGACGAGTTCCACCGCGCGGCGATCCCGGAGTTCCACAAAATCATCGGCGAGGCCGATGCGCGGGCGGCGAAGACCCTCGAAGAGGCGGAGCTGACCGACGAGGGCATCGACCTCGGCGACGCCGGCGTGCGGCGGGCGAACACGACGTGGACGTACCTCGTGCACGACAACCCGTTCGATTCGGACTTCGAGCAGACCATCAAGAAGGTCCGGAGCATGATCAAGCGGAAGTAGCTTTCGCTCGGTGGAGGCCCCCGTCCGGTTCGCCGGGCGGGGGCCTTTCGATTTCGCCCACATTCGCTCGGCCGGGCGGGTGACCGTGAGCCAGAATGACGGCATGCCGCAACTGCGCATCGCGCTCGCCCAGGTCAACCCCACCGTCGGCGACCTCGACGGCAACGCCGAGCTGCACGTCGAATGGACGCGGCGGGCCGCCGAAGCCGGCGCGCACGTCGTCGTCTTCCCCGAGATGTCCCTGACCGGCTACCCGATCGAGGACCTTTCGCTCCGCAAGACCTTCGCCGCCGCCTCCCGGCAGGGCGTCGAGGCGCTGGCGCGGCGGCTCGACGAAGCCGGCTGCGGTGAGGTGCTCACCTACCTCGGCTACCTCGACCTCGACGACGTCGGCCCGCGGGACGCCGCCGCGGCGCTCTACCGCGGCGAGGTCGTCGCCCGGCAGTTCAAGCACCACCTGCCCAACTACGGCGTCTTCGACGAGCACCGCTGGTACAAGGCGGGCACCACGCTCGACGTCGTCCGGTTCCACGGGCTCGACATCGGCATGGTCATCTGCGAGGACATCTGGCAGGACGGCGGGCCGATCTCGGCGCTCGGCCGGGCCGGCGTCGACCTCGTCGTGGCGCCGAACGCTTCGCCGTACGAGCGGTCGAAGGACGAGCAGCGGCTGCCGCTGATCGCCCGCCGCGCCGCCGAAGCCGGGGCGCCGCTGGTCTACACCAACCAGATCGGCGGGCAGGACGACCTCGTCTTCGACGGCGACTCGCTCGTCGTCGGCGCGGACGGCACGCTGCTGGCCCGCGCGCCGCAGTTCGTCGAGCACCTGCTCGTGGTGGACATGGACCTGCCCGAGACCGGGTACGCGGGCGACGGTTCGTACGAAGGCCTGGCCGTCCGGCGCCGGGTGCTCAGCGAGCAGCCGCTTCCCGCGTACCCGGCTTCCGCCGAGCCGGTGATCAGCGAGCCGCTGTCGGACGAGGCCGAAGTGTGGCACGCGCTGGTCGTCGGGCTGCGGGACTACGTGCACAAGAACGGCTTCTCGTCGGTGACGTTCGGGTTCTCCGGCGGCATCGACTCGGCGGTCTGCGCGGCACTGGCGGCGGACGCGCTGGGCGGCGACAACGTCTACGGCGTCTCGATGCCGTCGAAGTACTCCTCGGGGCACTCGAAGGACGACGCCGCCGACCTGGCGAAGCGGATCGGCGCGCACTACCGGGTCGAGCCGGTCGAGGACATGGTGCGCGTGTACGTCGACCAGCTGTCGCTGACCGGGCTGGCCGAGGAGAACATCCAGGCGCGGACGCGGGGCATGCTCCTGATGGCACTGTCCAACCTGGACGGACACCTGGTGCTGGCCACCGGCAACAAGACCGAGCTCGCCGTCGGGTATTCGACGATCTACGGCGACGCGGTCGGCGCGTTCGCCCCGATCAAGGACGTCTTCAAGACGCACGTGTGGCAGCTGGCGCGGTGGCGCAACGCCGAAGCGGTGAAGAACGGCGAAACCCCGCCGATCCCGGAGAACTCCATCACCAAGCCGCCGTCGGCCGAGCTGCGGCCGGGCCAGGTGGACACCGATTCGCTGCCGGACTACGAGCTGCTGGACGACATCCTCGACGACTACGTCGAGGGCGACCGCGGGTACGCGGACCTGGTTTCGGCGGGCTTCGACCCGGAGACGATCGACCGCGTGGTGCGGATGGTCGACAAGGCCGAGTACAAGCGGCGCCAGTACCCGCCGGGCACGAAGATCACGTTCAAGGCGTTCGGCCGCGACCGGCGGCTGCCGATGACCAACCTGTGGCGCGAGGGCAAGGCCTAACTCAGCGCGACCTGGCGGCCTTCCGGCGTCCGGAGAGCCGCCGTCAGGCCGGCTTTCTCCGCGCGGCGGACCAGCAGCTCCAGGCCGAGCGCGTCGGTCACCGCGAGCACCGAATCCGGGTCCGGGTGGGTGCCGGTGACCATCAGCAGCGGCAGGGACGGCAGGTCCCGCGTCGTCGGGTGCGGGGTGGCGCCCCAGTCGATGAGGAACGGGTGCAGGGTGCCCGGGACGCTCGGCGGAGTCAGGCGCCAGCGCAGGGTTTCGCCGTCGCCGGTTTCGCGGGACATTTCCCTCGGGTCGCCCGGGTCGAAGCCGTGGGCGCGGGCCTGCGCGATCGTCGCGTCGAGGTCCGTCGTGCGGACGGCCCAGGCGACCAGGGCGGGCTCGGTCAGGTCGTCGATGCCGAACGGCCGGGGCGCGCCGGGGTCCGGCTGGTCCGGGTCGGGGCCGATGACCTCGAGGTACATGCCCGCGCCGAGGTCGGCGAGGTGGTTGGCGGTGCCGACGCCGACGTGGCGGCCGCCGGGCGCGGGCGTGACCCCGGTGAGGGCGGCGACCCGGGCGACGGCGTCGGCGAGGTCCGGGCCGGCGTAGACGAGGTGATCGAGCACGAGCGCCATCATCCCGCGCCGACGGCCTTCGCCGCATCGACCATCCCGTGGCCGTAGTAGGTCGTTCCCTGCTTCGTGGGCGCGCAGACGGTGTCCGGGCAGGACAGCGGCGTGGCCGTGGCGTACAGGGCGCTCTTGATGCGCTCGGCGCTCCAGTGCGGGTGCCGGCTGGCGATCAGGGCGGCGACGCCGCTGGCGTGCGGCGCGGCCATCGACGTCCCGCTCGCGGACCGGTATTCGCCGTTCGGCCAGGTCGACCAGACGCGCGCGCCGGGCGCGGCGACGCTGATCCGCGTCGCCGAGTAGTTCGAAAAGGTGGCTTTGACGAGCTTTTCGTCGAGCGCGCCGGTGCCGACGACGCCGGGCAGTTCGTGCGGCAGCCGGGTGCAGGTCGGGTCGATCCGGCGTTCCACCGGGGTGCTGTCGGCCGGGCTCTCCTTGTCCACCGAGCGGGTGTCGAGGTTGATCCCGGCGTTGCCGGCGGAGGCGACGACGAGGACGTTCCGGCGTTGCGCGTACGCGACCGCGCGGCCGACGGCGAGCTTCGCGGCGGCCTGGTCCGGCTGGTCGTCGCAGTTGTAGCGCCACGGGATCGAGCGGTAGCTGTTGCTGGCCACGGTGAACCCGTGCTCGGCCGCCCAGACGAAGCCGCAGACCATGCTCTCGGCCGTCTCGGTGTCGTCGAGTTCGGCGAGCTTGACGGCGGCGATGCGGACGCCGGGCGCGACGCCGACGACGCCGGAACCGTTGCGGGCCGCGGCGATCGTGCCCGCGACGTGCGTGCCGTGGCCGTCGAGGGTGGGCCGCCAGGCGCCGGGGCCGCGGTCGGGCCAACCGGAGAGGCAGGAGACGGAGTTCCTCCGGTCGAACGCCTCCGTGAGCTCCGGGTGGGTGTCGTCGACGCCGACGTCGAGGACGCCGACGACGGTGTTTTTACTGCCGTCGGTGACGGCGTGCGCTTCGGGCAGGTGCAGCGCCGGGACGTCCCACGCGGTGCCCTCCGGCGGGACCTGGCCGGAGTTCGGCGAGTTCGGCCCGGTGTAGCGGAGGTCCTTGCGGGGCGCGAAGAACTCCTTCGCGACCTTCGCGGTGCGCGTCGCGCCGACGGCGTCGATGCCCGGGGCTTTCCGGAGCTTCGCGGCGAAGTCGTCCTTCGCGGTGTACGCGACGACGACGCCGATCTGTGGGTAGCTCGCGACGACGGTGCCGCCGGCCCTCTTGATGGCGAGCTCGGCCCACCAGGTGTGGTGTGCGACGACGACGTGCGGCAGCACCAGGGGGTCGGCGGCGGCCGGCGTCGCGATCAGGCCGAGCAGCAGCGCTGTCGCCAGGATGATTCGCCGCACGCGTCCTCCTCGAATTCGCCCAAACCGAACTTAGCGATCATTTGCGGCGGGGCGGTACCCCTCTTCGGTCGTAGGCTGGACGCCATGACGACGGGGTTCACGGTGTTCGAGACGGCGATCGGCGCGTGCGGGCTGGCCTGGCGCGACGACGTCGTGATCGGGACGTCGCTGCCCGAGGGAAGTGCTTCGGCGACGCGGGCCTGGCTGGCCCGGCGGTTCCCGGACGCCGTCGAGGGGCCGCCGCCGGCGCCGGTGCGGGAGGCGGTGGACGGGATCGTGGCGTTGCTCGCGGGTGCGCGTCAGGACCTGGCTTCGGTGGCGCTGGACATGGCCGGGGTGCCGGAGTTCAACCGGCGCGCGTACGAAGTCGCGCGGACGATCCCGCCGGGCAGGACGCTGACGTACGGCGACATCGCGCACCGGCTCGGGCAACCAGGGTCGGCGCAGGCCGTCGGGCAGGCGATGGGGCACAACCCGTTCCCGATCATCGTGCCGTGCCACCGGGTGCTGGCCGCGGGCGGGAAGGACGGCGGGTTCTCCGCGCGGGGCGGGGTCGGGACGAAACGCCGCATGCTGGTGATCGAGGGCGCGCTGGCGGACGAGCCGACCCTGTTCTGAGCCTTCCGCGGCGTGTTCGGAGGGGCATCACGCGTGACTGGAGGCCGATCTCGCGTGATGGGAAGCCGAACTCGCGTGATCGGAGGCCGAACTCGCGTGATCGGAGGCCGAACTCGCGTGATCGGAGGCGGAACTCGCGTACTCAGGTGGACGACACGGGGTCGGCTCGCGGGTGGGCGCGAGCCGAGCCGTCGGGTCAGGCTGGTTGGGTGGACGGGGTCCAGGGCTTGATGAAGGGGGACTCGGGCCAGCCCTCGGCCGCGGCCATCAGGGGCATGGCTGTGCCGCCGTCGATGTGCTCGCGGATGATGTCCGCGTGGCCGGCGTGGCGGGCCGTCTCCTGGATCAGGTGGAGCAGGACCCAGCGGACCGACCACGCCTCGACGTCCTGGGGGAACCACGGGACGCCCTTCGGGACCGGGACCGCCTGGCCGAGGTCCTCGATGCCCGCGATCACCTCGGCCGTGCGCGCGGCCACCTCGTCGTAGCGGGCCAGGACGCCTTCCAGGGTCTCGTCGGGGCGCAGCCGGTGCGCGTCCTCGTACTCCGCCACCGCCTCGCCGAACGGCTTCTGCGGGACCTGCAGCACCGTGTCCATCCAGCCGTACTCGGTGCTGGCGACGTGCTTGATCAGCCCGCCCACCGACAGCGTGCTCTTCGTCGAGGTGAGTCTCGCCTGCTCGTCCGTCAGCCCGTGGGCGGCCAGCCTGAGCACGTACCGCTGCTGCTCCAGAAAGCTCAGCAGCCCGTCACGCTCGTCGGCCACCGGGCGCACGTTTCCCGCCATGTCGATCCTTCCGCTCGGGTTCTCCTGCGGCGATCGTGCCACCCGGCACCGACATTTTCGGGCGAATCCCGCTATCGGTGCACGTGCCGCGGGGCCGGCTTGACGAAGGCGTACGCCCCGCCGACGCCGTACAGGGCCGCGCGGACCACCAGCTGGACCCGCGTGAAGACGCCTTCGTACGTGCCCAGCTGCCGGGCAAGCACGACGGCCAGCCAGGTCGCCAGCACCACGGCCAGGCCCGCGACCGCGAGTGCGCGCCAGCCCGGCGGCCACCACATGATCAGGCTGATCACCCCACCCACCAGGACCACGTTGAGCAGCGACGACAGCAGGTCGCTGCGCTCGGGGTAGGCGGCCTGCAGCAGCACCAGCACGCCGAACGCGCTCACCGAGATCGAGCTGAGCCGCGCCGACCAGTGGACCGGCCCGAGCCGGTGCAGCGGGGGCCCGGCGAGCACGAACGCGACCCCCGACACGGCGAGCAGGACGCGGAACACCGGCGGCCCGGCCAGCAGCGCCTCGGCCGGGTCGTGCACCGGGGAGATCCCGGTCGGCAGGAAGAACTCCAGCAGCCAGCCCGAATACGCCAGGACGGCCACCCCCATCAGGAGGGCCGAGGCGATCCGAGCCGTGCGCACGAGGCAGAGCGTAAGCGACGGACCGCGCCACGGCCCGTCGCCGTGACCAGGTCCACCGACTCGTTATGCCTGCGGTCGGACGAAGGGGAACAGGACCGTCTGGCGGATCGATGCGCCCGTCAGCATCATCAGCAGCCGGTCGACGCCCAGGCCGAGCCCGCCGGTCGGCGGCATGCCGTGCTCCAGGGCGAGCAGGAAATCTTCGTCCAGTTCCATCGCTTCGACGTCGCCGCTGGCCGCGCGCAACGACTGCGCTTCGAGCCGCCGCCGCTGCTCGATCGGGTCGGTCAGCTCGGTGTAGGCCGTGCCGACCTCGGAGCCGAACGCGATCAGGTCCCAGCGCTCGGCCAGCCGCGGGTCGGCGCGGTGCTGGCGGGTCAGCGGCGAGACGTCGGTCGGGTAGTCGGTGTAGAACGTCGGCAGCACGGTCGCGCCCTCGACGAGGTGCTCGAACGCCTTGAGCACCAGGTCGCCGTGGCTCGGGTCCTCCCCCACCGGCACGCCCGCGGCCGCGCACAGGCGGCGCAGGCCGGCCACCGGCGTCCCCGGGCCGACCTGCTCGCCGAACACGGCCGAGACGGCTTCGTGCACCGGAACCACCGGCCAGTCCCCGGAAATGTCGTACTCGACGACCTTCCCGTCCGCGTCGGGCCGCCGCACGATCTGGGCGCCGTACGCCGCTTCGGCCGCGTGCTGGACCAGCTCGCGGGTCAGCGTCCGCATCGTGTCGTAGTCCGCGTACGCCTGGTACGCCTCGAGCATCGTGAACTCGGGGTTGTGCGTCGCGTCGACGCCTTCGTTGCGGAAGTTGCGGTTGAGCTCGAAGACGCGCTCGACACCGGCCACGCACAGCCGCTTGAGGTAGAGCTCGGGCGCGATCCGCAGGTACATCCGCATGTCGTAGGCGTTGATGTGGGTGACGAACGGCCGGGCGTTGGCGCCGCCGTGGACCGTCTGCAGCATCGGGGTCTCGACTTCGAGGTAGTCGGCGTGGTGCAGCCGGTCGCGCACCGCGCGGACCACAGTGGACCGCAGCCGCAGCATGGTCGTCGAGTCCGGGTTGACCGCCAGGTCGAGGTAGCGCTGCCGGACCCGCGTCTCCGGGTCGGTGAGGCCCTTGCGCTTGTCCGGCAGCGGGTGCAGGCACTTCGCGGTGACCGTCCACTCGTCGACGAGCACCGAGAGCTCGCCCCGCTTCGACGTCACGACCTGGCCGCTGACGCCGACGTGGTCGCCGAGGTCGACCCCGGTCCGCCAGCGGTCGAGGTCCAGCTCGCCGGCCTCCAGCATCAGCTGGATCTCGCCGCTGAAGTCCTTGACGCGGGCGAAGCACAGGCCGCCGAGGATGCGCAGGTTCAGCACGCGCCCGGCGATCCGGACCCGGTGCCCGGTGCTCGTGTCCGGGGCCAGGTCGCCGTACTTCGCCACGACGTCCCCGATGTGGTCGTCGCGGCGGAAGCCGACCGGGTACGGGTCGATGCCGGCCTCGCGCAGCTTGGCGAGCTTGGCGATCCGGACGCGGACCTGTTCCGGCCGCCGCAGGGTCTTGGGCGCCGGAGCCGCCGCCGACTCCTCGATCTCCTTGACGTGGGCGACGAAGTCCTCGCTGACCGTCTCCAGCCGCAGCGACCGCGCCCGTCCGGTCGGGACGAAGCCTTCGAGGGCGCCCGCGACGATGCCGACGCGCGGCAGCCGCCGGGCCGAGGAGTAGCAGAGGAACCGCGGCTCCCAGTCCGGCCCGTACTTGGCGTTCGACCGGTACAGCGACTCCAGCTGGAAGAACCGCGAGAAGACACTCAGGATCCCCCGCCAGGCCCGCAGCACCGGGCCGGCGCCGATCCGCTCGCCTTCGGAGAACACCGCGCGGAACATCGCGAAGTTGAGCGAGATCCGCTGCGCGCCGAGGTGCTGGGCGGCCGCGACGGTTTCGGCGATCATGTACTCGTTGAGGCCGTTCTCGGCGTCGCGGTCGCGGCGCATGAGGTCCAGCGAAAGCCCGCGGCGGCCCCACGGGACGAACGACAGCAGCCCGCGCAGCTCGCCGTGGGCGTCGTAGGCCTCGACCATCACGCTGCGGCCGTCACTGGCGTCGCCGAGGCGGCCCAGCGCCATCGAGAACCCGCGCTCGGTCTCGGCGCCGCGCCAGGCCTGCGCCCGCCACAGCAGCTCGGTCATCTCGGCGTCGGGGATTTCGCCGTGGCGGCGGACCCGCGAGGTGTACCCGGCGCGCTCGATGCGCTTGACGGCCTGGCGCACCGAGCGCCGCTCCGGGCCGGCCAGGCTGAACTCGCGGACGTCGAGCACGGCTTCGTCGCCGATCTCCAGGGCCCGCAGGCCCGCGCCGGTGTACGCCTTCGCGCCGCGCTCGCTCGCCCCGAGCACGCCCGGGGTCCAGCCGTACGTGCGCGTCTCGTCGAGCCACGCGCGGACCGCGTCGGGCCACGCCTCCGGGTCGCCGACCGGGTCGGCGCTGGCGACGCTCGTGCCGCCGAGGACGCGGTAGGTCACCGCCGCGCGGCCGTTCGGCGCGAAGACGACGCTCTTGTCGCGCCGGGTGGCGAAGTAGCCGAGGGAGTCGTCCTCGCCGTGTTCGGCGAGCAGCTTGCGCAGGCGGAGCTCGTCTTCGTCGGTCCGCAGCGCCCGGCTGCGCACGCCGCGGAAGAGCAGGTAGAGGGCGGCGGTGGCGACGGCGGTCGCGCTGAGGTCGAGGAGGAAGTCCAGCCAGCCGGGGCCTTCGCCGACGCCGATCCGGCGCAGCTGCAGGTTCTCACCGGTGGCGTGGTTGACGACCCAGGCGAAGCGCTCCCACGTGTCGCCGAGGTGGCCGGGGAACGCCTCGACCAGGCCCCAGCCGACCAGGATGACCACGGCGAAGCCGCCGAACAGCATGCTGAGGCCGTCGCGCCAGGCGCTCGGCGCGAGCCGGGCGGGGAACGCCGGGCGCAGCGCGAGCAGGAACACGATCAGCCCGATCGAGACGATGTCGGCGATGGTCAGCACCCACAGCTGCGCGGGGATGTGCCGGACCTGCTTCGGGCCGAGCGTCAGCAGTTCGGGTGACCACAGCAGCGTCGCCTGGAGGACCAGGGTGAGCAGCAGGCCGCCGATCTGGAACAGCACCAGCGTGTACAGCGCCGCCTTCTTGCGGCGGCGCAGGGCGCCCCCGAGCACCACCAGCAGCAGCACCATGACCAGGCTCTCGCTGGTCGGCACGCTCAGGCCGGAGAACGCCATGTCGATGCCGTTGAGCAGGTGGCCGTGCGGGCCGCCGGTGAAGAGCAGGATCACCGAGAACACCGCGGCCAGCTGGACCACGGTCGCGACGATGCCGCCCGCCTTCGCCTTCCAGGCGGGGAGGCGACGGCGCGGACTCGCGAGGTTTCCCATGGGTGGTTTCGTCGCCTTTCGCGGCCGGTCGGGGGTCATGCCCTCTTCTTGACGTAAGTGAACCCGCATTGGTTGTCCCCGGGCATCAACCTGAAGGCTGACGGCCCGTCCTCCCCGGGGGTGTGAAGCTGGTCGCACGCGGTTGGGGCCGGTCCGGGGGCGTGTCACGCTTTGAGACGCCTCTGCTCCACGACCCGGGGACCTCACCGAGGCCTCGAGGGAAGGACGGTCGACGACGATGTCTGCCAGCCCCGAAGAACCCGCCCCCTACGGCACCGGGCCCGCCGCTCCCGCGGCCAAGTCCCCGGGCCGGAAGGTCCGCGTCCACCACCTGCGCGAGCTCAAGGAACGCGGGGAACCGTGGCCCATGCTCACCGCGTACGACATGTACACCGCCGCCCTGTTCGACGAGGCCGGGATCCCCGTGCTGCTCGTCGGCGACTCCGCGGCCAACAACGTCTTCGGCTACGACACGTCGCTGCCGGTGACGGTCGACGAGCTGCTGCCGCTGGTCCGGGCGGTCACCCGGTCGGTCAAGCGGGCCCTGGTGGTCGCCGACCTGCCGTTCGGCTCCTACCAGCTCTCGCCGCAGCAGGCGCTGGAGACGTCGGTGCGGTTCATGAAGGAGGGCCGCGCGCACGCCGTGAAGCTCGAAGGCGGGCGGCGGTTCGCCCCGCACGTCGAGGCGCTGACGTCGGCCGGCGTGCCGGTGATGGGCCACATCGGGTTCACCCCGCAGAGTGAACACAACCTCGGCGGCTACCGGGTGCAGGGGCGCGGCGAAGCGGCGGACGTGCTGCTCGCCGACGCGCTGGCGCTGCAGGAGGCCGGGGCGTTCGCGGTGGTGATGGAGATGGTGCCCGCCGAGGCCGCCAAGCGCGTCACCGCGGAGCTGAAGATCCCGACGGTCGGCATCGGCGCCGGTCCGGACTGCGACGCGCAGGTGCTCGTCTGGCAGGACATGGCCGGGCTGCGGCGCGGCAAGGCGCCGCGGTTCGTCAAGCGCTACGCCGACGTCGCGACGGTGCTGCAGGACGCGGCCACGGCGTTCGCCGAGGACGTCCGGCGCGGGGAGTTCCCGGCGCCGGAGCACGCGTTCCACGACTGAGCCCCGCCCCAAGCGCCCCAATGTGGCGTTCGGTGCGTCTGACGCACCCAATGTGGCGTTCGGTGCGTCA
>NZ_JBSGBK010000121.1:0-21407 GCF_053601215.1 Amycolatopsis sp. NPDC004772 | reverse complement strand
ACTTCACCAGTTCGCGCAACGGATCCACCACAGGCCCCCATCCTGTTAGGCGTCAACCAAACCACCGTCCAACAACCCGCCTTACCACTCACGACCAGCCGCGGCAGACCTAGTAACTCCGGGGCGTCCAGACGATGCCGTTCTCGGACCGGGTGCGGGACGAGCCCACGATCAGCAGGCAGCGCATGTCCACTGTGGACGGGTCCAGCTCACCGAGCGTCGTGACGCGGATGTCCTCCTCCGGGCCGCCCACGTCCCGCGCCACCACGACCGGCGTCGCCGGCGCACGGTGGCGGAGCAGCACCGACCGGGCGTCCGCGAGCTGGGTCGTCCGCGAACGTGAAGCCGGGTTGTACAACGCCAGCACGAGATCCGCCGCGCCCGCCGCGTCCAGGCGCTTCTCGATGATCTCCCACGGCTTCAGCCGATCCGACAGCGAGAGCACGCAGTAGTCGTGGCCCAGCGGGGCTCCCACCCGGGACGCCGCTGCCTGGGCGGCCGTCACGCCCGGGACGATCCGGACCCGGACGCCCGTGCCGTGGCCGGCCGAGACCTGCTCCAGCACCGCCGACGCCATCGCGAACACCCCCGGGTCGCCCGAGGACACCACCGCGACCCGGCCGCCGGAAGCAGCCAGGGACAACGCCTCGCGCGCCCGGTCGGCCTCGACGCGGTTGCCCGACGCGTGCCGCTGCTGGCCCGCCTTCTGCGGCACCCGCGCCACGTACGGCCCGTACCCGACGATGTGCTCCGCAGCCGAAAGCTCCGCTGCCGCTTCCGGGGTGAGCCACTCCGGGCCCGCCGGCCCGAGGCCCACGACGACGACTTCGCCACCCGAAGAAGGCGCAGCGGCGACGGGAGCAGGCGAAACCCGAGACGCATAGGCCGGCGAAGGCAGCAAAGCCAACGAGAAGTACGGGACCGTGGACGGATCGACCTCACCCAGGGGCTCGACCCGCTGCTGCCCCCACGTCGCGCGCTCGACGTACACGGCGTCGTCCAGTTTCCCGGCTTCCTCGAACGCCTCCCGCACCGACGAGAACGTCCGCCCCAGCTTGAGCACCGCTGCCGCGTCCGTGTCCGCCAGGCGCCGCGCCAGCTCCGGGGCCGGGAGCGTGCCCGGGAGCACCGTCAGCACCTCGTCGCGCTGCACCAGCGGGCGGCCGATGACCGACGACGCCGCGCTCACCGACGTCACGCCCGGGACGACCACCGCCTCGAAGCGACCGGCCAGCCGCTCGTGCATGTACATGTACGAGCCGTAGAAGAACGGGTCGCCCTCGCAGAGCAGGACCACGTCACGGCCGGCGTCGAGGTGCTCGGCCAGCCGTTTCGCGCTCAGCTCGTAGAAGTCGGCGATCGCGCCCTCGTAGCCGCCCGGGTGGTCGGTCGTCTCCGTGGTGACCGGGTAGACCAGCTTCTCCTCGATCTGCCCCTCGCGCAGGTACGGCTCGGCCACCGAACGCGCGATGCTCCGGC
Source organism: Amycolatopsis sp. NPDC004772 (assembly GCF_053601215.1). Taxonomy (NCBI): domain Bacteria; kingdom Bacillati; phylum Actinomycetota; class Actinomycetes; order Pseudonocardiales; family Pseudonocardiaceae; genus Amycolatopsis; species Amycolatopsis sp. NPDC004772. The sequence goes on along the minus strand of NZ_JBSGBK010000121.1, from coordinate 19,928 downwards.
CGTGCCGCGCGCAGTGGTACGCGATCACCGAGGCCTCGGAGATCAGGCGGGCCGCCTTGACCGTCATCAGTTCCGGGTCGCCGGGGCCGAGGCCGACGCCGTACAGCGTGCCGGTCATTCCTCTGCGCTCGCAAGGGCGTTGATCGCCGCGACGGCCATCGCACTGCCACCCCGGCGGCCGTGCACCACGAGGTAGGGCGCAGGCGCGCGCTTGGCGAGCTCCACTTTGGACTCCACCGCGCCGACGAACCCGACCGGGACGCCGATGATCGCCGCGGGGGCGCCGACGCCTTCGTCGAGGATCTCCAGCAGGCGGAACAGCGCCGTCGGTGCGTTGCCGATCGCCACCACCGAACCGGGCAGCTTGTCGCGCCACAGCTCCAGCGCCGCCGCCGAGCGCGTGGTGCCCATGCGTTCGGCCAGCGAAGGAACCCCGGGGTCCGACAGCGTGCAGAGCACTTCGTTGGCCGTGGGCAGGCGGCGCCGGGTGACGCCGCTGGCGATCATCTGCGCGTCGCACAGGATCGGCGCGCCGGCCTCCAGCGCCGCGCGGCCGGACTCGACGACGTCGAGCGTGTAGCGCAGGTCGTCGACCAGATCGACCATGCCGCAGGCGTGGATCATCCGGACCGCCAGGCCGGCCACGTCGTCGGGCAGGATCGCCAGGTCCGCCTCCTCGCGGATCGTGGCGAACGAGTGCCGGTAGATCTCGGCACCGTCCCGCAGGTAGTCGATCACAGATTTCCCTTCAGCTCGTCGAGCGGCACCCAGCGGCCGTCGATGCGGTAGCCCCCCGCTTCGGCGACAACGTCCACATGGGACTGCGACGGCTTCCCGCACCGCCGTTCGCAGCCCGAGAAGTGCGCGCGCAGGCCCGGCCGGAACACGGCGTCGGCCCGGACGTCGGCGCGAGACTTCGCGCAGCCCGGACGGCCGATGCACGCGGTGGTCCCCCAGGCCTCGCCGCCGAAGCCCAGCCGCGCGAAGAGGTCGGCGGGCACGTCCGGCAGCACCACGGACTTCCACGGCGTGACCAGCGCGGGACCGAACTCCGCCAGCGCCCGCGCCTGCGCCGCGGACAGCTGCCCGAAGCGCGGCACGACTCCGGCCGCGAAGCCGCCGTCCCGGGAGATCAGCCCCGCCGGGACCTCGACGCCGGCCCGCGGCACCGGCGTTCCCCGCCAGGCCGGGTCGTCGAGTTCCGCGACCCGCCAGGCCGACCCGCGCACGCGCAGGAAGCCGAGCGCGACTTCGACCAGCGCCGAGACGGCGCCGGCGCGCGACACCCGTCGTCCGGTGTCGCCGCCCGCGAGCAGCAGCGTGCCCTCGGCCGGGCCGACCGCGAGCCAGCAGACGTCGGCCCTTTCGGCGGCGACGTCGCCGCGGCCGTCGTCGAAGGCGAAGAGGAACCGGCCGGGCAGTGACGCCAGCTCCGGCGTCGAACACAGCACGTCGTCCAGCGCCGACGCCAGGCCGCGGACGTCGGCGAGGCCACCGAGCAGCCCGCTCAACGGCGACGCGAGGACGTTCCGGACCCGCTCGTGCGACGGCGACGGCAGCAGGCCCGCGCCGGTCAGACGGGCTTCGAGGCCGGGCCGCGTGACGGCGCGCAGCTGGACGTTGCCGCGCGAGGTGAGGTGGAGGTCGCCGTCCCCGCAGGCTTCGGCCGCGTCGGCCAGCGCGCGCAGCTGCACTGCGGAAATCGTGCCGCCGGGCAGGCGCACGCGGGCCAACGGCCCGTCGGCGGCGTCGTGGGGTGCGAAAACACCGGGGCACGCGTCGGCTCGCACACGTGCTGGGGTCGGCATGAGGTCACTGTAGCTGGCGGTTTTCCGGCTCCGGCGGCTCCGGACGCGGCCGGAGCCGGGCCGTTCCGGCGTCCAGGTCCACGTCACGCCAGGGTGGCGCGCCTTCGGCGTCCTGCTCGACGAGCATCGACATCGTTTCCCGGTGTTCCAGCTCACGCCGCTTGGTCCCGTAGAGGAACGCGGTCGTCTCCTCGATGTACGTGGCGGACAGCCGCGCCTTGAAGCGCGAGCCGTTCTTGCGCGGCCGCAGTTCGATCGCCGCCATGACCAGCAGGACCACGACGCCGCCCGGAAGGGCCAGCCCCAGCCAAGTTCCCATGCCCGGCGAACCGGGTGACCGCGGGTCAAGTTCCCGGGACCGCAGAAGTCTGATCGAATGTAGCAGGTGTGCTACATTCGATCGCATCAGTCAGATGGGGGTGACCAGGATGAGAGATCCCGCCGATCCCGTCGTCCGCGTGCGCGGGCTACGGATGCGGTACGGCACGAACGACGTGCTCCACGGCGTCGACTTCGAGGCCTACCGAGGGGAGGTCGTCGGCTTGCTCGGGCCGAACGGCGCGGGCAAGACCACGACGATCGAGATCCTCGAGGGCTTCCGCATGCGGTCGGCCGGCGAGGTGAGCGTGCTCGGCGTCGACCCGGCGCACGGGGGTGAGGACTGGCGGGCACGGCTGGGGGTCGTGCTCCAGTCCTGGCGCGACCACGGGAAGTGGCGCGTCCGCGAACTGCTCACCCACCTCGGCCGGTACTACCTGCCGTACTCGACGCCGTCGCGCCCGCGGCCGTGGGACGCCGACGAGCTGATCGAGACGGTCGGGCTCACCGACCACGCGGGCAAGAAGCTCAAGCAGCTTTCCGGCGGCCAGCGGCGGCGGCTCGACGTCGCGATCGGCATCGTCGGCCGCCCGGAGCTGCTGTTCCTCGACGAACCGACCGCGGGCTTCGACCCCGAGGCCCGGCGCGAGTTCCACGACCTGGTGCACCGCCTGTCCGACGAGCTCGACACCACGATCCTGCTGACCACGCACGACCTCGACGAGGCCGAGAAGCTGGCCGACCGGATCCTCATCCTCAACGGCGGCCGGATCATCGCCGACGGCTCGGCCGACCAGCTCAGCCGGCAGATCTCCGGCGAGGCCGAGGTCCGCTGGAGCGTCGGCGGGCAGCGGTTCGTCCACTCGACGACCGAAGCGACGAAGTACGTGTACGAGCTGTTCAAGCAGCACGGCGAGGCCATCGCCGACCTGGAGGTCCGGCGGGCGTCGCTGGAAGACACCTACATGGCGCTGGTCCACCGGGCGGAGTCCGGTGGCGAGACGGAGCTCGGCCTCCAGGAAGCGGGCGCGCGATGAACGCCAAGACCGCGGCACTGCGCTCCGGGCTGGCCCGCGGGTGGATCGAGTTCAAGCAGACCTGGACCAACGCCGAAGACGTGGTGGGGCAGGTCGTCTTCGCGGGGCTCTTCCTCGCCACGTTGTTCTTCATGCGGAACGCGACCCTGCCCGGCACGACGTTCTCCCTCGGTGCCGCGACCGTGCCCGGCCTGCTCGGCGCCGGCGTCGTGTTCACCGGCCTGACCGGCGCCGCCGGTTACCTGGCCGCCGAGCGCGAGGACGGCACGCTGCTGCGCGCGAAGGCGACCCCGAACGGCATGCTCGGGTACCTGACCGGGAAGACGACGGCGCTGACGCTCGGGCAGCTCACGTCCCTGGCGGTGGTCCTGATCCCGTGCCTGTTCCTGTTCTCCGAACTGGCGCCCGACGGCGTCCGGTCGTACCTGCACCTCGCCTGGGTGCTGGTGATCGGGCTGTTCGCCACCATGCCGATCGGCGCGGCCCTGGGTTCGCTGGCCGGCAGCGCCCGCGCCACGGGCCTGATCGTGCTGCCGGTGATGGGCCTGGGCGCGATCTCGGGGATCTTCTACCCGATCACCGCGCTGCCGGGCTGGGTGCAGGACCTCGCGCAGGTGTTCCCGATGTACTGGCTCGGCCTCGGGATGCGCTCGGCGCTGCTGCCGGACAGCGCGGTCGTCGTCGAAATCGGCCGGTCGTGGCGGCCGGTGCCGACCCTGGCGGTGCTCGTCGCGTGGTCTGTGATCGGATTGGTGCTGGCGCCGATCCTGCTCCGCCGCATGGCGCGGCGGGAAGCGGGCTCGTCGGTGGCCGAACGGCGGCAGAAGGCCATGCAGCGTGTGGGGTAGTGATGAGTGAGGTCGTCTACAACCGGATCGCGATGCTGCGCGCGGAACGGTCGATCTCGCGGCGGCAGCTGGCCGAGGCCCTCGGGGTGCACTACCAGACGATCGGCTACCTGGAACGCGGCGAGTACAGCCCTTCGCTGTACCTGGCATTGCGGATCGCGGAGTTCTTCGAGGTGTCCGTGGAAGTGCTGTTCTCGACGAAGCCCTTCCCCCGCCTGGGTGAGCGGTCCGCCTAGGGCTTGCGCAGGTCGGCCTCGGCAAGCGCGCGGACGACGTCGTCGCGGCGGGTCTCGCGGGTCGTCCGGTTGAGCTCGACGTGCAGGAACGGGGCGCCGCCGGCGGCCTGGCTCTGGACGTTCGTCGTCCCCGCCAGGCCGCGGCAGGGGTCGGCCCAGGCCCGCCGGACACGGAACCCGGCGGCTTCCAAGCGGTCCGCTGCCCGGCGAGCCGCGTCGCCGGCCTCCGCGGCTCCGGCCGAAACGACGACGTCGGCCGCGGGCATCGTGCGGTCGTTGAAGCCGTGGAGCTGGACTTGGGGCAGGCCGCGGCGGGCGAGCAGCGTGCTGACGACGTGGAAGACGGTCCGCGGGTCGTGCGCCGGGTCCTCCCGGCGGCGGTGCGCGCCGGCCACCGCGAGGACGGCGCCGGGCACCCGCCGGAACAGCGCCAGGCCGATCCGGTCGGTCCGCAGGTCGGACGACGGATGCGGCACCTCGACCACCAGCGACGGCGGCGCGGACCGGTCGATCGCGTAGAGACCCCAGGCCCGCTCGGTGCCGGGCTCCTGGGCGACGACGTCGTCGTCCACGGAGAAACCCAGGTCAGGCAGGTCGTGGGGGCGGCCGTCGAGCCACGCGGCGAAGCCGGTTCCGGCGGTTTCGAGCTCGGCCGCCGTGGGGTGGCGGTACGGCCGGCGGGTCGACTGTGCGGCGGTGAAGCTCCGGAGCAGGGATTCCAAGCCGTCAGGTTACCCGGGGCAACGTCACCTTGACGCGCCTCGACCGGCACCGGAGAGTGGGTGCGATACCCACGCGTCGGCAGGTGGAGGAACCCGGTGAGAATCCGGGGCGGTCCCGCCACTGTGACCGGAAGAGATTCCGGGAGCCAGGAACTCCGGCCGGCGCGCCCGTCGACCCGGGGCGCGGACCCCGAGGAGGAACCTCGTGATCCTGCTTCTGTCCACTTCGGACACCGACCTGCTCAGCGCCCGGTCCAGCGACCGCGAGTACCGGCTCGGCAACCCCGCCCGGCTCGACGTCGCCGAGCTGCCGGCGCTCCTGGACGGCGTGAAGATCGTCGTCGCGCGGATCCTCGGCACGCCGCGGAGCTGGCAGGACGGCCTGGACACGCTGCGGGCGTCGGGCGCGCACGTCGTCGTCCTCGGCGGGGAGCAGACGCCGGACGCCGAGCTGATGAAGCTCTCGACCGTCCCGGCCGGCATCGCCGCCGAGGCCCACGCCTACCTCGCGCAGGGCGGCCCGGCGAACCTCACCCAGCTCCACCGGTTCCTCTCCGACACGCTGCTGCTCACCGGCGACGGCTTCGAGCCGCCCGCGGCACAACCCGCGTGGGGCGTTCTCGAGCGCCCTGCGAAGAGCGACGGCCCAGTCATCGGCATCCTGTACTACCGCGCGCACCACCTGTCCGGGAACACCGCCTTCGTGCACGCGCTCGCCGACGAGATCGAAGCCGCGGGCGGGCGGGCGTTGCCGATCTACTGTGCTTCGCTGCGTACGCGCGAGCCGGAGATGATGGCCGAGCTGGCTTCCGTGGACGCGCTGCTGGTCACCGTGCTCGCGGCGGGCGGCACGCGGCCGTCCGAGGTGGGCGCGGGCGGCGACGACGAGGCCTGGGACGTCGCCGAGATGGCCGCGCTCGACGTCCCGATCCTGCAGGCGCTGTGCCTGACCAGCGACCGCGAGACGTGGGCGGCCAACGACGACGGCCTCTCCCCCCTCGACGCCGGGAACCAGATGGCCGTCCCGGAGTTCGACGGACGGCTGATCACGGTGCCGTTCTCGTTCAAGGAACTCGACGAAGACGGCCTCCCCCGGTACGTGCCGGACGCCGAACGCGCGTCCCGCGTCGCTCGCATCGCCCTGGCGCACGCCCGGCTGCGGCACACGCCTCCGTCAGAGCGTCGCATTGCGCTGATGCTCTCCGCGTACCCGACGAAGCACTCTCGCGTCGGCAACGCGGTCGGCCTGGACACGCCTGCGTCGGCGATCGAGCTGCTGCGGCGGATGCGCGCGCTGGGCTACGACCTGGGCCCGGACGCCTTCCCGGGCGTCGACCCGACCGGCACCGACCAGCCCGACGGCGACGCGCTCATCCACGCGCTGATCGCCGCCGGCGGCCAGGACCCGGAGTGGCTCACCGAGGAACAGCTGGCCGGGAACCCGATCCGCGTCCCGGCCGCGCGGTACCAGGAGTGGTTCGACGCGCTGCCAGCCGAGCTGCGTGACGGCGTCGAGGAGCACTGGGGCCCCGCGCCGGGCGAGCTGTACGTCGACAACGGCGACATCGTGCTGGCGTCGCTGCAGAGCGGCAACGTGATCATCATGATCCAGCCGCCGCGCGGGTTCGGCGAGAACCCGGTCGCGATCTACCACAACCCGGACCTGCCGCCGAGCCACCACTACCTGGCCGCGTACCGCTGGCTCGAGGAGGAGTTCGGCGCGCACGCCGTCGTCCACCTCGGCAAGCACGGGTCGCTGGAATGGCTGCCGGGCAAGACCGCAGGGCTCTCGGCCTCGTGCGCTCCGGACGCCGTGCTCGGGAACCTGCCACTGGTCTACCCGTTCCTGATCAACGACCCGGGCGAGGGCGCGCAGGCCAAGCGGCGGGCGCACGCGACGATCGTCGACCACCTGATCCCGCCGATGGCGCGTGCGGAGTCCTACGGCGACATGGCGCGGCTGGAGCAGCTGCTCGACGAGCACGCGAACATCGCGGCGATGGACCCGGCGAAGCTGCCGGCCGTGCGCCAGCAGATCTGGACGCTGATCCAGGCGGCCAAGCTGGACCACGACCTCGGCGTCGAGGAACGGCCGCACGACGCGGAGTTCGACGACTTCCTGCTGCACATCGACGGCTGGCTGTGCGAGGTCAAGGACGCGCAGATCCGCGACGGGCTGCACATCCTCGGCGCGGCGCCCACCGGCGAGGCACGGGTCAACCTCGTGCTGGCGATGCTGCGCGCGTCGCAGATGTGGGGCGGCAAGCAGGGCGCAGTGCCGGGCCTGCGCTCGGCGCTGGGGCTCAAGGAAGACGCGCCGATGTCCGAAGTGGACGCTGTCGAGAAGACCGCGCGCGAGCTCGTCCGGACGATGGAGATGCGAGGCTGGGACGCGACCGCGGTGGCGTCGGTGGCGCCGGATCCCGCTGTCGCCCGGGTACTTTCCTTCGCGGCCGAGGAGATCGTGCCCCGCCTCGCCGGCACCTCGGGCGAGCTGGACGCGGTGCTGCACGCGCTGGACGGCGGGTACATCCCGGCCGGGCCGAGCGGGTCGCCGCTGCGCGGGCTGATCAACGTGCTGCCGACCGGGCGGAACTTCTACACCGTCGACCCGAAGGCCATCCCGAGCCGGCTCGCCTGGGAAACCGGGCAGGCCCTGGCCGATTCGCTGCTTCGCCGCTACCGGGAGGACACCGGCGACTGGCCGCGGTCGGTCGGCCTGTCGGTGTGGGGCACGTCGGCGATGCGGACGTCCGGCGACGACGCGGCGGAAGTGCTGGCGCTGCTGGGTGTCCAGCCGGTGTGGGACGAAGCGTCCCGGCGCGTCACCGGCATCGAGGCGATCCCCCTGGAGGAGCTGGGCCGGCCTCGGATCGACGTCACGGTCCGGATCAGCGGGTTCTTCCGCGACGCGTTCCCGCATGTGATCACGCTCCTCGATGACGCCGTCCGGCTGGTGGCCGGGTTGAACGAACCCCTCGACGAAAACTTCGTCCGCGCGCACGTTTCCGCGGACTTGGCTTCGCACGGCGATTCCCGCCGCGCGACCACGCGGATCTTCGGGTCGAAGCCCGGTGCGTACGGCGCGGGCCTGCTGCCGCTGATGGACAGCGGCAATTGGCGCGACGACAAGGACCTCGCGGAGGTGTACGCGGTGTGGGGCGGCTTCGCGTACGGCCGCGACCTGGACGGCCGCCCGGCGCGCGAGGACATGGAAAGTTCGTACAAGCGCATCGTGGTGGCGGCGAAGAACACCGACACGCGCGAGCACGACATCGCGGACTCGGACGACTACTTCCAGTACCACGGTGGCATGATTGCGACGGTCCGAGCGTTGACGGGCGCGGCGCCGGCTTCCTACGTGGGTGACAGCACCTCGCCGGACGCGGTCCGCACGCGCACGCTGGGCGAGGAGACGGCCCGGGTGTTCCGGGCACGCGTCGTCAACCCGCGCTGGCTCGCGGCGATGCGCCGCCACGGCTACAAGGGCGCGTTCGAGCTGGCGGCCACGGTGGACTACCTGTTCGGCTTCGACGCGACGGCGGGTGTCGTCGGAGACTGGATGTACGAGAAGCTGACCGAGTCTTACGTGCTGGACGAGGTCAATCAGGAGTTCCTGCGGAAGGCCAACCCGTGGGCGCTGCGCGGGATTGTGGAGCGGCTGAACGAGGCGGCGGACCGCGGGCTGTGGGAGGAGCCGGACCCGGAGCTGCTGGCGAAGATGCGCGAGGTGTACCTCTCGCTGGAAGGTGACCTCGAGTCGGAGTAGAAACGCCCGGGAAACGCGGGCCGGAGTTGGGTGGCGGTCATGATCACCGCCGCCCCTCCGCGAACCCGCCCCTGGGCGCTTCCGCTCGTCTGCCTCGGCGCCGCCGTCCTCTACGCCTGGAAGATCGGCGACGGCCAGTTCGGGAACACCTACTACTCCGCCGCCGCGAAGTCGATGACGGAGAACTTCACCAACTTCCTCTTCGGCTCCTTCGACCCGTACGGCGTCGTCACGGTCGACAAACCGCCTCTCGCGTTGTGGCCGCAAGCGCTTTCGGTGCTGATCTTCGGCTACCACGGCTGGGCACTGCTGCTGCCCCAGGTCCTCGAAGGCGTCGCCGCGGTGTTCCTCCTGCACCGCACTGTCCGCCTCTGGGCCGGCGAGAACGTCGCCCTCCTGGCCGCCGCCATTCTCGCGCTGACCCCCGTCACCGTGATCATCAACCGGGACAACAACCCCGACACGCTGCTCGTCCTCTTCCTCGTCGCCGCCGCGTACGCGCTCACCCGCGCGCTGCGGGACGGCCGGAAGTGGCTGTGGTGGTGCGCTTTCTTCGTCGGCTGCGGCTTCCTGACCAAGATGCTGCAGGCGTGGATCATCGTCCCCGCCCTGGTCGCCGCCTACCTCGCCGGGACGAGCGGACCGCTGCGCCGGCGGCTGCTCGATGTCCTCGGCGCCGGCCTCGTCCTCGTCGTCTCCTCGTTCTGGTGGATCGCCTTGTACGACTGGTGGCCCGGCGCCAAGCCGTACATGGGCGGCAGCGAAGACGGCTCCGCGTGGGACCTCGTCTTCGGCTACAACGGCTTCGGCCGGCTCTCCGGCAACGGCGAGGGCGGCGGCATGATGATCATGCGCAACGGGCAGCAGACCACCTCGTCGTTCGGCGGCGACCCCGGACCCGGCCGGCTGTTCAACGACGTCGTCGGCGGGCAGATCTCGTGGCTGCTGCCGCTGTGCCTGCTCGCGCTGGCCGTCCTCGGCCGCCGGTGGCGCGACGCCGGCTGGCTGCTCTGGGGCGGCTGGCTGCTGGTGACCACCGTGGTCTTCAGCTTCGCCGGCGGCATCTGGCACCCGTACTACACGACGGCGCTGGCCCCCGCCGTCGCCGCAGTTTCCGCCGCCGGGCTGGCGCTGCTGTGGCGGCAGCACCGGCGCACTCTGCTCCCGCTGGTCGTCGCGCTGACCGCGGCTTGGGCGTTCGTGCTGACCTCGCGGGACACGTCGTTCCACGGCTGGACGCGCTGGGCGGTGCTCGGCACGGCCGTCGCCGCCATCGCCGGCCTGTACTTCGGACGAAGCCGGGTTGCGCTGTTCGCCGCGCTGGTGCCGCTGCTGCTCACGCCCGCCGTCTGGTCGTACGCCGCCGCGCAGAGCACGTCGGCCGGGACGCTGCCCGCCGCCGGGCCCGCCACCGGCCCGGGAGCTCCTCCGCCGCCGTCACCCGGTGGTCCGCGGTTGATGCGCGTGGGCGGTGACGGCGCGACGAAGCTGTCGGACGAGCAACGCCGCATCCTCGACTACGCCCGCCGCAACGGCACCGAAATCACCCTCGCCGTGAACGCCGAGGCGGGGGCGGTCGCGCCGTTCCTGATCGACTCCGACGCGACCGTGATCGGCATGGGCGGCTTCGGCGGCCGGGACGACGCGCCGTCCGTCGCCCAACTGGAGCGCTGGCTCGCCGAAGGCAAGCTGCGGTTCGTGCTGAGCGGCGCCGGCACCCCGCCCGGGCCGCCGCGGAGCCCCGCCCAGGGCGAACGGCAACGCTGGATCGAGCAGCACTGCACGGTCGTCGACCCCGCCGAGTACGGCGGCCGGCCGACCCGGGGCATCGGGGGCGCGGACACGCTCTACCGGTGCTAACGGCGAAGAAACACGGGCACGGCGATCATCGGGGCATGCGGGTCCTGGTGGTGGAGGACGAGCCGATGCTCGCGGACGCGATCGCGGAATGGCTGCGCGAGGACGCCCACGCGGTCGACATCGCCCACGACGGCGGCGCGGCGCTCGAGCGGATCGCCGTGCACGACTACGACGTCGTCGTGCTCGACCGGGACCTGCCGGTCGTGCACGGCGACGACGTCTGCCGGCAGGTCGTCGCGTCCGAAGCGGCGACACGGGTGCTGATGCTGACGGCGGCCGTGGAGATCACCGACCGCGTCGCCGGGCTATCCCTCGGCGCGGACGACTACCTGACGAAGCCGTTCGCGTTCCCCGAGCTCGCCGCCCGCATCCAGTCGCTGGGGCGGCGCTGCCGACCGGCCGCGCCGCCCGTCCTGAGCCGGTCCGGCGTCACGCTCGACCCGGCACGGCACGAGGCGTTCCGCGACGGGCGCGGCCTGCCACTGTCCAAAAAGGAGTTCGCGGTGCTCGCCGAGCTGCTGCGCGCGGACGGCGCCGCCGTGTCCGCCGAACACCTGCTGGAGAAGGTGTGGGACGAGCACGCGGACCCGTTCACCGGCGCGGTCCGGCTCACCGTCCTCAAACTGCGCCGCAAGCTCGGCGACCCGCCGCTGGTGGAGACGGTCACCGGCGTCGGCTACCGGCTCCGGTGAACCTCCGGTTGCGGCTGACCGTGCTCTACGGCGGCCTGTTCCTGCTGGCCGGCGTGGCGCTGCTGGGCGTGACGTACCTGCTGTTCACCCGGCAGGTCGGGCAGCGGGTGGCGGTGTTCAGCGGTGCCCCGCCGCCCGGGGCGCCGCCGCTGCCGTCCCTGGACGTCCTCGACGAACAGGCCCGCCAGCTCCGCGCGGCGGCGGCGACGTCGCTGCTGACGCAGGGGGCGATCGCTCTCGGCGCGGTCGCGGTGCTGGCGGCCGGTCTCGGGTGGCTGGTGGCGGGGCGGGCGCTGGCACCGCTGCGGCAGGTCACCGAGACCGCGCGCCGCATCGCCGCGGCGGCCGACCCGGGCGGGCAGGCGCGGATCGCCCTGTGCGGGCCCGACGACGAGGTGAAGAACCTCGCCGACGCGTTCGACGTGATGGTCGAGCGCCTCGACCGGTCGTTCGACGCCCAGCGGCGGTTCGTCGCGAACGCGTCGCACGAGCTGCGCACGCCGCTGACGTTGAACCGGTCCCTGGTCGAGGTGGCGATGCGCCGCGGAAGTGACGTCCGGGAGCTCGGCGGCAAGCTGCTGCGGATCAACGCGCGGAACGAAAAGCTGATCAGCGGGTTGCTGCTGCTGGCGAAGTCGGAGAGCGCGCTGACCTCGCGGAGCCCGGTGGATCTCGCGGCGCTGGTCGCGCAGGTGGCGCCGCCGGAGGTGGAACAGTCCCTGGCCGAAGCGGTGACGGCGGGCGACGCGGTGCTGCTGGAGCGCCTGGCGGCCAACCTGGTGGAGAACGCGACGCGCCACAACGTGCCCGGCGGCTGGGTGCGCGTGGCGACCCGGTCGCGGCCGGGACGGGTGGAACTGGAGGTCGCGAACAGCGGGCCGGTGATCCCGCCGGCCGAGGTACCGGCGTTGTTCGACCCGTTCCACCGCCGCGCCCGCGTGGCGGCGGAAGGAACCGGGCTCGGGTTGTCGATCGTGCGCTCGGTGGCCCACGCCCACGGCGGCGAGGTGACGGCGAGCGCTCGCGCGGACGGCGGCTTGGTGGTGGTCGTGTCACTGCCCGCGGCGTGACTTCCCCGGCTCGTCCCGTGGACGAATTTCGGATATTCCGGCGCTTTTCGCCCGAGCTTTCCACTCAACCGACTTTCGCGCCTTGACTTCATCAATGGTCTAGTCCAATGATCTGTCCACCTCGATCCCCACCGGGAGGACAGCTCATGCGCAGGAGCAGACTGGCCGCCGTCGGGCTCGCCGCCGCCACTTTCGCCGCCACCGCCGTCAGCCTCGTGCTCGGCGCACCGTCGGCGACCGCGGCGTTGAGCAACAACTGGTACGCCGCGGCGCCGTACCTGATGCCCCAGAGCAACAACCCGCCGGACCCGATCACCGTGATGAACGCGACCGGGCTCAAGGCGTTCCAGCTCGCGTTCATCCTCGCCCCGAACGGCGGCGGCTGCAGCCCCACCTGGGACGGCACGTCCGCGGTCTCGTCCGACACCGCCGTCGCGGGCGTGATCTCGCGGATCCGCGGCGCGGGCGGCGACGTCTCGGTGTCCGTCGGCGGGTACGGCGGCACCAAGCTCGGCCAGACCTGCGGCACGGTGGCCGCGACGGCTGCCGCGTACCAGCAGGTCATCACGAAGTACTCGCTCAAGGCGATCGACTTCGACCTCGAAGAGCCCGAGTACGAAAACACCGCCGCGATCGCGAACGAGCTCGGCGCCGCGAAGACGTTGCAGGCCAACAACCCCGGTCTGTTCGTCTCGGTGACCATGCCGGGCACCGCGGCCGGCACCGGCTGGTTCGGCACGCAGCTGATCGACCAGGCGAAGTCGATCGGCTTCACGCCGAACAACTTCTCGATCATGCCCTTCGACGGCGGCTTCAACGGCGGTTCGTCGCAGGTGTCGGCGCTGGAAGCGCTCCACGGCCTGCTGATGTCACACATGGGCTGGGACAGCGCCACCGCGTACTCGCACGAGGGCTTCTCCGGGATGAACGGCAAGTCGGACGCGTCCGAGATGTTCTACACGGCGGACTTCCAGACGGTGTACGACTACGCGACCAGCCACGGCCTCGGCCGCTTCACGTTCTGGTCGGTCAACCGGGACCGCGCGTGCGTCGGCACCACGGACAACGGCGTCTGCAGCAACGTCCCGCAGAACGACTGGGACTTCACGAAGTTCAGCGTCCGCTTCGCCGGGGCGACGCCACCGCAGACGACCACGCCGGTGACGACCACCCCGACCACGCCGGGCGGCGGCTCGTGCACCGCGGCGGAGTGGGACCGGACGAAGGTCTACGTCAAGGACAACGTCGTCTCACACAACAGCCACAAGTGGACGGCCAAGTGGTGGACGCAGGGCGAGGAGCCCGGGACCACCGGCGAATGGGGCGTCTGGCAGGACAACGGCGCCTGCTGACCTCTTCGCGGGTTTCAGAAGTCGAGGTGGGTGTTCTCGCGCTGAACCTCCGGGGTCAGCGCGGGAACCTCCACGACGTGCCGCCCGGCCTGCCGCAGCAGCTCGGTGCCCCGGGCGTCGACGAAGACCGGCGGCTCCCGCCAGGCGAACACGACGCGCGGGATGCCGGCGTCGAGGACGAGCTGCGTGCAGCTGCGCGGGTGCGAACTGCGGTGACTGCACGGTTCCAGTGAGCTGTACATGGTGGCGCCGGCCAGCCGCGGGTCACCGGCGCACTTGGCCAGCGCGGCTTCTTCGGCGTGGTTGTTCGGGTCGCCCTCGCCGGAATGCCCGGTGGCGACGACTTCGCCGTCGGCGTCGGTGATGACGGCACCGACCCGGAAGGTGTGACTGGGCGGGCACTCGGCGGCGAGCGCGATGGCTTCCTTGAGGCGCTGGACGTCCCGGCTGGTCGGCTCGTCGGCGGCGCGGTATTCGAGGATCGCCATGCCCTGCAGTTCGTTCGCGGCGGTCAGCACGAGCGGCCGCGGGTAGAGGCCGGGCCCGACGAACCGGGGCGCGTCCGCCTGCCCGACGAAGAACGGCGCGATCGCGAGCCGCAGCTCGTCGGCGAGGCCTTCGGTGAGGAACCGCGTGTGGATCCCGCCGCCGCCCTCGACCAGCAGACGTTCGATGCCGCGCGCGCCGAGGTCGTCGAGGATGCGCCCGAAGTCGGGCGGGTCACCCGCGTCGACGACGGTGGCGATGTGCTTGAGCGCGTCCGCGGCACCGGGTGGGGCGTAGACGATCTTTTCGGTGTCCCCGACGGTGAAGAACTGCGCATCCGGATCGAGGCCGCGGGTGGTCACGGTGACCTTGACGGGTTGTTCGGGCTTGCCCTGCGCCAGCCGTTGCCGCCGCAGCTCGGGAGAGCGGACGAGCAGCCGCGGGTTGTCGGCCCTTACGGTGCCGGCCCCGACGAAGATGGCGTCGGCCTCGGCCCGCAACCGGTCGACGACGGCGAAATCGTCCTCTGTGGACAGCACGAGCCGCTCGGGCGAGCTGTCGTCGAGGTAGCCGTCGAGCGACTGCGCGGCGGACAGCAGGACGTGCGGCCGGGAGATCACCCGGCCAGTATGCCGTAACGCGCGGGGCGGTCCCGGCGTTCTAGGACGTATCCCCCTGTCGTGCCCATTCCCCCGGAGCATTTTGATCATGACAACGCGAGGCTGGTACAAGGAGCGGACACTCACCACGGTCGACACCGTCGGCCGGGAGGTGTCGGTGACGACCGGGCTCACCCGCGACCCCGAAGGCCGCCTGGTCGCGGCCATCGCCATCAGCGACGGCCCGACGGCGATCTACCGCTACTCCGGCGAGGCCGACGGGCCGTCCGAGCTGGTCACGAACGCCGCCGAGACGGTCAAGGAGCTCCGCAGGCTCGCCGGCGTCCCGCCGACGCGCTGACGCCGTCCGAATCAGGCCGGCAGGACCGCGTACTGACGGATGTAGAGGTCGGTGTAGGTCACCGGACCGCGGGGGCCGGGGACCTTGTCGAGGTTGATGCCGGTTTCCGGGACGGCGAGCAGCTTGAAGCCGTCGAGGAGGCGGGTTGGGGCGTTCCAGAAGACGCCCGTGCCGGTGTAGCCGTCGAAGAAGGCGTCGGCGGCCGACTCGTCCTCGGTGGTGATGCCCGCCGCCAGGCCGGACGTGCGCTCGTTGGCGATCTCGACGGCGTCGGAGAGCGAGCCGACCTTCGCGACGGTGACGGTCGCCTCGCGGTCGGAGTCCAGCGCCCACTCGTAGCCGATCGGGTGCTCGTGCGGGGCGAGCGAAGGCGTGACGCCACGCTCGGCGAGCGCGTCCGAGATCGCCGGCCAGGCGTCGTCGTGGATGTCTTCGTGGATGAGCAGCAGGTTCAGCCGGTTGCAGACGCCCAGCCGGTCGAGGCTCGCGTAGACGAGGTCACGCGCCTTGGTGACGTCCGCGCCACGGTCGACGTAGAGGACGCCACCGCCGTCGGCGTGGGCGAGGGTGCGCACGCCGTGGACGGCTGCCTCGGTGGCGAGGGCCCGCGTGCTGTCCCCGCTGCCCCGCAGGATCACCAGCGGCACGAGGCCGGGCAGCCGAACGAGCGCGGACGCGGCCTCGCGCTCGACGCGCGGCACGAGCTGGACGCAGTCGGCGTCGATGCCCGCCTCGGCGAGCGCCGGCGCGATGACGACCTCCCGCAGCCGCTGGGCCGACCCGAGCGCGGCCGAGCCGGTGCGCAGTACGCCGGCGTTGCGCGACTTGACCAGCTGGGAAGCCACATCGACGGTGACGTTCGGCCGCGCCTCGTAGTTCGCGCCGATGACGCCGACCGGCCGCCGCCGTTCGACCAGCCGCAGCCCGCCGTCCAGGGTGGAGACGTCGACGGAGCGCTCCTGGTGCGGCGCGCCGGCGAGCAGCCGCAGCTGTTCGGCCATGCCGGTGAGCCGCTCCGGGGTGATGGTGAGCCGATCGAGCAGGCCGGCGCTCATCCCGTCGCCCTTGGCGCGCTCGACGTCGGCCTGGTTCGCATCGAGGATCTCGTCGCGGTGTGCGAGCAGCCGCTCGGCCATCCCGCTGAGAGCGCCATCGACGGCCTCGGCGCTCGCGGCAGCTAGCGACGGCGCGGCGAGCTTCGCCGCCCGTGCGCACTCCTCGACGGCCTTGGCGACCTCGTCCATCGTTACGTCTCCCTCCGCGCGGACCACCAGTTTGCCGCATGCACGCCGGTGACCGGCCACGGGCTCCACCGCGGACAGGCTCGTCGACCGTCAGGCGCCGCGGCTCACTTGGCCACGGGCTCCAGCAGCCAGAGCGCGCCGGCGATCAGGCAGCTGACGGTCGCCACCGCGAAGACCAGGACCCACAGGACCGGCGGGACCGCGGTCAAGCGGCCCAGCTGGTCCGCGTCGGAGTCGCGGGCCTGCCCCCGCCGACGCTTGATCTGCAGCTCGGCGACCGGCCGCACGCCTCCGAACAGCAGGAACCACGTCACGAGGTAGCTGAACGGAGCCTGCAGCTCGACCGGAGCGACGAACGCGATCAGCGCCAGCACCGCAGCGCTGGCGACGACCGTGAAGACGCCGTACGCGTTGCGCACCATCACCAGCACACCGAGCAACAGCAGCGCGATCAGCACCAGCACCGTGCCGACCAGGTCGGCGCCCAGCAGGCTGGCGAACAGAAGCCCCAGGACCGACGGCGCCAGGTACCCGGCCATCGCGGTGAACGCCATGCCCGGCCCCTCGGGCTTGCCGCGCGAGACGGTGACGCCCGAGGTGTCCGAGTGCAGCTTGATGCCCTGCAACCGCCGCCCGACCAGCACGGCGGCCAGCGCGTGGCCGGCCTCGTGCACCATCGTGACGACGTTGCGAGCCCGCCGCCACGGCGTACCGCCGACCAGCACGACGAGCAGCGCCACCCCACCGGCGATCAGGGTGATCACGGCGGGCGCCTGGGCCTGCTCGAGCAGAGAGCCGGTGTCGGTGGCGGCAGCCGCGCGGAGTGTTGACAGGGTGTCACCGGCCGGGCCACCGAGCGCGGAAGGAACGGGCGAGCTCACCCGGACACCTCACCACAGGCGATATCTGGCTACTGTGAGTCCCCATCGTCGGCTGCTGCGCGGCTTCCGGTATTGGGTCGTGGCGGTCTCCTTTCTGTTTGGTCGATCGACTTGGCGGCCGGGTTTCCGGCTCCCGGCCGGCGGGCACGCGGGGTTCGGGGTGGCTACCGCACGGCCGATGCCTTGCCGGGCTGGGTCGGATCCAGGCTCGGCGAGCAGCTCACGCACCGGTCGCCGGCGGGCGCCGGGCCGCCTCCCGACCCGAGACCGGCCCCGGGTCGGACAAGGGCTAGCTCGGGCCCGAGCCGGCCCGGATCCAGTCGGCCGACTCGGCTCGGGCGGCTCGGGCGACTCGGCTCGGGCGGCTCGGCTCGGGCGGCTCGGCCGACTCGGCTCGGGCGGTTCGGCCGAGCCAGGCCAGGGCCGAGCCAGCGCCGACCCGGGCCAGCGCTGAGCCGGGCCAAGGCCAAGGCGGGCCAAGGCGGGCCAAGGCGGGCCATGGCCGGCTCCCGTCGAGCCGGTCGAAACAACTCAGGTCGAGCCGGGCCGGGGGCGGGCCGGCCAGGGCCGAAGCGAGTCAGGGGCCGAGGCGCCGGGCCGGCTTGCGCCGAGCCGGTCGGAACAGCTCAGGTCCAGCCGGCTCGGACCAGTCCAGCGCGAATCGAGCCGGTCAGGCCGAGTTGTACCGGGGCCGGCGGCGCTGGGTCAGGTCATCGCGACTCCCTCATCCGGGCCTCGCCCTCGACGCGGAACAGGAACGACACCCAGCTTCGGAACGGCGCCCAAGCCTCCGCGATCTCCGCCAGCTCCCCCACTCCCGCGTCCGGGACGTGGTACGCCTCGCGCATGATCTCGTGCAACCGTGTCTCACTACGGGGAAACACATCCGGGTGACCGGCACCGCGAATCAGGATCAGCTCCGCGCTGAAGCGGCCGACGCCCGGCAGCAACTGCAGCTGCTTCAGCGCTTCCTCGGCCGGCATCGCGCGCAACGTCGCCGCGTCCAGTTTGCCCTCCGTCGCCGCCTCGGCGATGGCTCTCAGGCGGGGAAGCTTCGGGCCCGGCAGGCCCGGCTGGTACTCCGCCTTCGCCAGCGCCGCGGGAGCCGGGAACGTCCTCAGCCTGCTGCCGCCCACGTCGACCTCGGTGCCGTAGCGCTCGGTCAAGCGCCGGCGCAGTCTGACCGCCTGGGTCATCCAGATGCGGTGGCTCAGCACCGCCCAGCACGCCGCCTCGTACGGGGATGCGAACAAGACCGGGCGCAGGCCCGGGTGCAACCCCTGCAACAGGGAAACCACCGGATCACGGGCGCCGGCTTGCGGGAAGGCCGTGCCGTCGATGTCCAGCGAGCACATCCTCCTCACCTGCGCCACCACGGCGTCGGTGTGCGCGGGCGGGCCGTGGACCTCGACCGTGACCTCGCCGGGCGATCTCTGCCGCAGCACCGCTCCCACCGGCGTCCATTCGCCGTCGAGCGTGAACGCCACCCGCAGAGCGCCGGGTTCGGCGTCCGGCTCGCCGGCCGGGGCGAAACCGGTCAGGAAGCGGGCCGCCGCGGCCAGGTCGAACTCACCCATTACCGAGATCTCGCCACAGGGACGGGTAATCGTCGTCATCTCTCCTCCTCGGATCGGGCCCGATCGGGACCTCGCCTGCGACGTTAGGAAGGGGGACCGACAATTCCGGGCATCGAACGCCTGAGCCCGGATTTGTTCACTCGAACGAGTGGCCGGGAAGTTGGCATACTGCCGGTATCCGAAAGCGAGGAGAACCCGTGCCGACCAGCGCAAACGACCGTCTGCAGGCCCTGCTCGGGACGCCGGCCGAGGCGGACGACGGCTACCTCGACCTGCTCGGCGCCGCGGATCAGGCCGGCCCGCCGACCGGGCTCACGCAGCGGCTGATGCGCACCACCCTGCTCCCACAGGTCTACGAACGCTACTGGCGTCCCACACTCGGCCGCGCACTCAAGGGCCCGCTCGGGCCGAGCATGACGGGCGAGGTCAGGATCGCCACGGACCTCCTCCGCCTGAAACCCGGCCACACCGTGCTCGACGTCGCCTGTGGGACCGGCCGGTTCACCCGCGCGTTCGGCACGGCCGTCGGCCCGGACGGCCTCGCGATCGGCCTCGACGGCGCCCGCACCATGCTCGCCAAAGCCGTCGCCGAGTCCGGCCCGGACACCGTCGCCTACCTGCGCGCCGACACCGTGCACCTCCCGCTGAAACCGTCCACAGTAGACGGAATCTGCTGCTTCGCCGCGCTGCACATGTTCGCCGAGCCTGAGACCGCGCTGGACTCCTTCGCGCGCGTGCTGAAACCGGGCGGCCGGATCGTGCTGCTGACGAGCGCCCGCCGCGGCTGGCAGCCCGCGCGGCTGATCGAGTCGGCCGGCGGGATCGTGAGCGGCCAGAAGATGTTCGACCGCGGCGAAATCGCGGCGAGCCTGAGCGCCCGCGGCTTCACGGAACTCAGCGAGCGGTACGCCGGCGTCACGCAGATCGTCGCGGGCCGAGCACCGCAAAATGTCGGAGCTCCCGGTTAGCATCGCCTCAGTGTCAGGGTGGTGTTGCCGCTGTTGCGGTGGTTGGGATCCTGGCCGCTGGTGACCTGGCTCGTAGCCTCGCTGCCGCCTGCTTGCGGGT
>NZ_JBSGBK010000120.1:0-21539 GCF_053601215.1 Amycolatopsis sp. NPDC004772 | reverse complement strand
GGGGGGCTTCGGGGGTCGCTGGCCGCCCCCCCCCCCCCCCTTTGGGGGTTTTTGTGCCTCCCACCCCCACTTTGGGGGTTTGGGTCCGTCCCCCCCCCCCCCACGCCACATTGGGGCGCTTGCGGGATGGCTGTGGCTAGGGGGCGTCCCAGGTGATCGGCAGCGAGTGCACGCCGTAGGTGAGCATGTCGTTGCGCAGGGGGACGTCCTCCGGCGGCACCGCGAGCCGCACGTTCGGCAGCCGGCGCAGCAGCTCGGCGTAGCCCACCTGCATCTCCACCCGGGCCAGCTGCTGCCCGAGGCACTGGTGGACGCCGTGGCCGAAGGCCAGGTGCGGGCCGCGGGGGCGCGTCACGTCCAGCGTCTCCGGGGCCGTCCACTGGCGCTCGTCCCGGTTGGTGGCCACCACCGAGACCACCACGGTCGAGCCGGCCGGGATCTGCTCGCCGCCGAGCTCCAGGTCGTGCTTGGCGAACCGGAAGAGCCCCGGGTTGATGACGGACAGGTAGCGCAGCAGCTCCTCGACGGCGTCCCCGATGCGGGCCGGGTCGTCGCGGATCGCGGCGAGCTGGTCGGGGCGCTGCAGCAGCACGAACATGCCCAGCCCGAACATGCTCGCGGTGGTGTCGTAGCCGGCGATGAGCAGCAGGTTGGCGATGTTGATGAGCTCGTCGTCGGTGAGCGCCGGGTCGGCCCCGGCGTGGTGGATCAGGCCGGAGATGAGGTCGTCGGCGGGGTGCGCGCGCTTGTCCGTGATCAGCCGCTGCATGAACACGCGCAGCGCGTCGGCGTTCGCCACCGCCTGCTCGACCGGGGCGTCCAGCTGCAGCAGGGCCGCCGCACGCTCCTGGAACTCCGCCCGGTCGTCGTAAGGCACGCCGAGCAGCTCGCAGATCATCTGCGAAGGGGCCGGGAACGCGAATTCGGTCATCAGGTCGGCGCTGGTGCCCTTGGCCAGCATGTCGTCCAGCAGCCCGCCGATGATCTTTTCGATCTGCGTGCCGAGGTCGCGGATCCGCCGGACGGTGAACTGTCCGGTGAGCAGCTTGCGGTACCGCGTGTGCTCCGGCGGGTCCATGTTGATGAACGACCCGGCGCGCGCCTTGTCGTCGCGCAGCCGCTCCCGGAACTCGGCGGGCAGCTCCTTGAACCTCGGGTGGTACTGGAACCGGTCGGAGGAGAACCGCGGGTCCGTCAGCACCGCGCGGGCCTCTTCGTACCCCGACACCAGCCAGAACGGCTCGCCCGAAGCCAGCGCCGCCTTGGCGATCGGGCCGCGCGCGGCCACCGCCAGCAGGGCCGGGGGCACGGTGAACGGGTCGTCGCGCTGGACGAACTCCGGGGGGAGGGGTGACCGCAGCGCTGCGTTGCTGGGCTTGTTCTCGGTCGCGTTCGTCGTCACTGCGGCGCCAGCTCCATTCGAAATCGCGCGGGCCGGACGGCGATCGATCGGGGACGGGTGCCGATCCCGCGACTTGCCTGGTCGCTTCGGAGCGTAGGAGCGCCGCGGCGGGCCGGGCATCCCTCGGTCTGATAGGTCTCCGCGCGACTATCAAAGTAGGGGTGGTGCCCGCCGGGCGCGGTGCACACGATGGGGGCCGAAGTGGTCGCCGGGTGAGCGAGGTGTGTCCCGTTGAGCGTTGTCCTGCTGTTGAACGGTCCCAACCTGGGTGTGCTGGGCCAGCGCGAGCCGGAGATCTACGGCACCGACACGCTCGCCGACATCGAGAAGGCCGTCGCCGAAGAAGTGGCCGTCCGGGGCTGGGAGGTCGTGTCGATCCAGCGTGACGGCGAAGGCGAGCTGGTCGGCGCGATCCACCAGCACCGCGGCACCACGGTCGGCGCCATCGTCAACCCCGGCGCCCTGATGATCGCCGGCTGGAGCCTGCGCGACGCGCTGGCGAGTTACGCGCCGCCGTGGATCGAAGTGCACCTCAGCAATGTGTGGGCGCGCGAGCAGTTCCGGCACGAATCGGTCATCGCGCCCCTGGCGAGTGGTGTGGTGGTCGGACTGGGCGCTTTCGGCTATCGCCTCGCGGCGCAAGCGCTGCTGCATTTGACTTCGGCGTGAATTAGATCCTTATTGTCCGGATTGTGCGCGCCACTGGTGCGTTCGGACGAGGTGCGCCCGATCGGGTCGCGCCCAACCGGGTGACGGCCCCAGGGGGCGGGCGTCCCGCTGCGACGCGCCGTCATTCTTCCCAGGGACTTCGGGGGCTACCCGGTAGTTAGTTGAGCGCTAACAGAATGCTCGTTAGGCTAGCTGGCTGATTTGCGCGTCAGGACCGTGTTAAATCGCTGCCCCACCAGGACAAAAGCTAAACGTCCTCACCTTTTCTAGGGGTGTGACCTGACTCACAGGGGCGATGACGGAGCCCTTGGCCGAAGCTATCGTGAGTGACGCAAGCTGTTAATCTTTCACAAGCCTGCCTGGGGAGGTTCTTGTGACGTGCGCTTTTCCGCGCGGTCGGTGTGGTGCCATGTTCTGAGCGGGTCGCCGGGTCCTGTCGGACACCTCTAACCCTGGGGTGTTGTGCTCGACAATGGCCGCGTGTTCACGCGCGGCCGGACGGCGGGGCCGGTTTTGCGTGAATTCGCCGCAACGGGGCGGCTCGTTTAATTTTACTTCGTTTCGTCTATACCTGGGGGATAGCCGAAAGATGATCGACGTACCTACTTTGCGCTTGCCCGAAAATCCCTTCACCGGATTCGGTGACGATTTCATGCAGGAGGCTTGTGACACGGCCGGGTTCCTCCGGCGCTCCGCGTACTCGTGGTTCAACGGGCGGCTCGACACCGGCCTGCAGTGCGCGAAGGCGGCCGCGGCGGGCGACCGCCGCGAATCCCGCGAACTCTACGAAATGGCCCAGTTCTGGTACGTCGGCCTGCTCATCAAGGCCCGGGAACTGGAATCGGGCCGCCGGGTGCTGGCCGCGGTCGAGGAAAGCCGGGAGGGCTCCGCTTCCGAGCGCATGACCGCCGTGTCGCACAACGTCCGCGGGAACCTGCTGTTCGCGATGGGCAACGTCGACGAGGCCATGGACGAGGTGAGCACGGGACTGCGGATCGCCGAAGGGTGCGGCGACCGGTCCCTGCGCCCGCCGAGTTACGTCGTGCTGGCCCTCGGTGCGCTGCGCCGGGCGGACATGCGGGCGTGCCGCGTCTTCGTGGACAAGCTGGCCGACGAGGCGTTGCTCGGGTATTTCGGGCAGGCGCCGGGGGCGTGGGTGGCCGCGCAGGCCGTCGAAGCCCGCAGCGGGGTCGAGAGCGCGGCGAGCCTCATCGCCGGCATCGTGACGAACCCCCTGGTGCTCCGCCAGCTGCTGGTGTCGGAGCCGGCGGCGGCGCCGTGGCTGGTCCGGGTGTGCGGCAAGCTGGGCGCCCACGACCTGGCGGAGATAGTGGTGGAGGCGGCCACGGTGGCGGGCGCGGAGCAGCCGGAGTTCAGCGTGATCCGCGGCTCCGCCCTGCACGCGGCGGGTCTGCTGGCCCAGGACTCGGCCAAGCTCCACGAGTCGGCCGACATCCACCCGGACCGCTGGTGCCGCGCATCGGCCCTGGAGGACTTGGGTGACCTCCTGGCGAAGAGGTATTCCGAGCGCGAGCGCACGGTCCGCTTCCTCGAGACGGCCCTGGACACGTACACGGCGGTGGGTGCGACACGTGATTCGGCCCGGGTGGTGAACAAGCTCCGAGAGCACGGAGTCCGCCGGGGCACGACGCGAGTGGTGGAGTACGAAGGAGCGGCCCCGCACGGGCTGACGAACACGGAGTTCGCGGTCGCCGAGCTGGTGAGCCAGGGACACACCAACAACGAGGTGGGCAGGCAGCTGTTCATCTCCAGACACACGGTGGCGTTCCACTTGAAGAAGGTGTTCCAGAAGATGCACATCACCTCCAGGGTCGAGCTGGCGGCGGCTTGGAAGGTGTTTTCGTAGGTCATCGGGGGGCGAAGAGCGGGTTCCACGCCGCAGTGGAGGGCGGCGCGGGTCCGGAAGGCCGCCCCGGGGTGAGAGGTCGGCCGCCCCAACGCCGTGGGCGGCCGGCTCCGGCTGGACGACCAGCGCGCGGCTGCACTGCGGCGCGCACGGCTGGCCGGCGCACCTGGGCGATGGCGCGCGGCTGAACGATCGGCGGGCGCGGCTGGGATGACCGGCCGGCGAACTCGGGCCGCCGGGGGAGGAGTGCCGTCCACCCCCGGCGGCTTCGTGCTGCCCGAGCCGCGCCCGGCCGCACCCCGAACCTCTCCCGCTACGTCCGGCCGCACCTCGAGCCCCTCCCGGCCCGCCCGACCTCGCTCTCAGCGGCGGTAGATGCGCTGCGGGCCCGAGCCGCGATGGCGGGCGCCGTGGCCGCCGCAGGGGCCGGTCGAGCCCCGGAGTGCGCGCCCGGCGTGCCCGGCCCCGCTCTCGCCCGGCGATTAAGTGTCGTGCCGGCGCCCGAGCCACGACATCGGGCCGGCGGCCTCGGCGCGCCCGCTGGGCCCGCTGCCGCGCCCGCCGGTCCGGGTGCCGCGCGGCTGCGCGCCCCAGTCACCGTGGCGCCCGCCCGGCCCCAGGCCACCACCTCGGCCCCGCAGCCCTCCGCGCCCGGGCGCCGCGGCCGCGCGCCCCCATCACCCGACACCCGCCCGCCCCAAAGCCGCCACCCCAGGCCCCGACAGCCCACCCCCAAGACCATCCGTAAGCGCTCTCCCACTCGAACCCAACCCCGACACGCCCGACCCCATCCCCGCCCAGTGGCCTACGCCATGCCCCCGCCCACCCCGGCAAAACCCCAGGTAGAACCACCAGAGTGGCGTTACCCGCCGGTAGCTGGAATGATATTCGGCCGCTCACGCTCCGCTGAACCTCTTCCACGCTGCGCCAACCGGCGGGACCCCCGTGTGGCATCTTGACTGGAAGCTCCGGTGGGGTCACGCTTACTCCCGACGGCGAAACCGGGGCCCTTGCGGGAGGGACCACCGGGTCGCCCGGAGGCATACCTGAAGACGTTGCGAAGCAGGCTGGGCCCCATCGGGAGCGCCCCCTGGACAAGCCGCGACGTTCGGGCTAGACTGTCTCTTTGCGCTGCCCTCTTTCAGGCTGCCCGGAGCCGGTAGTTAGGATAGTGGGCACACGGCACCCTTGACAGTCGCTGATAGCTGTTGCTATGGCGGCCGTCACCGCTCATTGTCCCCGGAAGGACGCATCTTGGCAGTCTCTCCCGCGAACCAGGCCACTGCTGCGACCACCTCGGCTGAATCTCGCTCGGAGGCCACGGGAATCCCCGGCGCGCCCAAGCGGGTTTCCTTCGCAAAGATTCGCGAACCCCTGAACACCCCCAACCTGCTCGACGTCCAGATCCAGTCGTTCCAGTGGTTCACCGGGGACGAAGCGTGGTTCCAGCGCCGTGTCGAGGAAGGTGAAGAGAACCCGGTCGGCGGCCTCGAAGAGGTCCTCAACGAGATCTCCCCGATCGAAGACTTCTCCGGTTCGATGTCCCTGTCCTTCTCCGCCCCGCGCTTCGACGAGGTCAAGGCCTCGATCGAGGAGTGCAAGGACAAGGACATGACGTACGCGGCCCCGCTGTTCGTCACGGCGGAGTTCGTCAACAACAACACGGGTGAGATCAAGAGCCAGACGGTCTTCCTCGGCGACTTCCCGGTGATGACCGACAAGGGCACCTTCGTCATCAACGGCACCGAGCGTGTCGTGGTGTCCCAGCTGGTCCGCTCCCCGGGCGTCTACTACTCCAAGGACATCGACAAGACCTCCGACAAGGACGTCTTCAGCGTCCGGGTCATCCCGAGCCGGGGTGCCTGGCTGGAGTTCGACGTCGACAAGCGCGACACCGTCGGCGTCCGCATCGACCGCAAGCGCCGCCAGCCGGTCACCGTGCTGCTGAAGGCCCTGGGCTGGACCACCGAGGCGATCCGCGAGCGCTTCTCCTTCTCGGAGACGCTGCTGGCCACCCTCGAGAAGGACCACACCGCCGGCACCGACGAGGCGCTGCTCGACATCTACCGCAAGCTGCGCCCGGGCGAGCCGCCCACGAAGGAGAGCGCGCAGACCCTGCTGGAGAACCTGTTCTTCAAGGCGAAGCGCTACGACCTGGCCAAGGTCGGCCGGTACAAGGTCAACAAGAAGCTGGGCCTGTCGACGCCGATCGACAACGGGACGCTGACCGAAGAGGACATCGTCACGATCATCGAGTACCTGGTCCGGCTGCACGCCGGCGAGGACAAGATGGACGCCGCGAACGGCACCGAGATCCCGGTCGAGACCGACGACATCGACCACTTCGGCAACCGCCGCATCCGCACCGTCGGCGAGCTGATCCAGAACCAGATCCGGGTCGGCCTGTCGCGCACCGAGCGCGTCGTCCGCGAGCGCATGACCACGCAGGACGTCGAAGCGATCACCCCGCAGACCCTGATCAACATCCGCCCGATCGGCGCGGCGATCAAGGAGTTCTTCGGCACCTCGCAGCTGTCGCAGTTCATGCAGCAGACGAACCCGATCGACGGCCTGACCCACAAGCGCCGCCTCAACGCGCTGGGCCCGGGTGGTCTGTCGCGTGAGCGCGCCGGCATGGAGGTCCGCGACGTCCACCCGTCGCACTACGGCCGGATGTGCCCGATCGAGACGCCGGAAGGCCCGAACATCGGCCTGATCGGCTCGCTCTGCTCCTACGCGCGGGTCAACCCGTTCGGCTTCATCGAGACGCCGTACCGCAAGGTCGTCGAGGGCCGGGTCACCGACCAGATCGACTACCTGACCGCGGACGAGGAAGACCGCTACGTCAAGGCCCAGGCGAACGCGCCGATCTCGGACGACGGCACCTTCGTCGAAGACCGGGTCATGGCCCGCCGCAAGGGCGGCGAGGTCGAGCTGATCGACCCGCTCGACATCGACTACATGGACGTGTCGCCGCGGCAGATGGTCTCGATCGCGACGGCGATGATCCCGTTCCTCGAGCACGACGACGCGAACCGCGCGCTGATGGGCGCGAACATGCAGCGTCAGGCCGTGCCGCTGCTCCGCAGCCAGGCGCCGTACGTCGGCACCGGCGTGGAGCTGCGCGCCGCGATCGACTCCGGCGACATGCTGGTCGCCGAGCAGTCGGGCGTGGTGGAGGAGCTGTCGGCCGACCTGATCACGGTCATGCACGACGACGGGACGCGGAAGGCCTACAGCCTCTACAAGTTCCGCCGCTCGAACCACGGCACCTGCTTCAACCACCGCCCGATCGTCAACGAGGGCGACCGGGTGGAAGCCGGTCAGGTCATCGCCGACGGCCCGTCCACCGAAAACGGTGAGGTGGCGCTCGGCAAGAACCTGCTGGTCGCGGTCATGCCGTGGGAGGGCCACAACTACGAGGACGCGATCATCCTCTCCGAGCGCCTGGTGCAGGACGACGTGCTGACGTCGATCCACATCGAGGAGCACGAGATCGACGCCCGCGACACGAAGCTGGGCGCCGAGGAGATCACCCGGGACATCCCGAACGTCTCCGAGGAGGTCCTGGCCGACCTCGACGAGCGCGGCATCATCCGGATCGGTGCCGAGGTCCGCGACGGCGACATCCTGGTCGGCAAGGTCACGCCGAAGGGCGAGACCGAGCTGACCCCGGAGGAGCGCCTGCTCCGCGCGATCTTCGGCGAGAAGGCCCGCGAAGTCCGCGACACCTCGCTGAAGGTGCCGCACGGCGAGACCGGCAAGGTCATCGGCATCCGGGTGTTCTCCCGCGAGGACGACGACGAGCTGCCCCCGGGCGTCAACGAGCTGGTCCGCGTCTACGTGGCCCAGAAGCGCAAGATCCAGCCGGGCGACAAGCTCGCCGGCCGGCACGGCAACAAGGGTGTCATCGGCAAGATCCTGCCGGTCGAGGACATGCCGTTCATGGAGGACGGCACCCCGGTCGACATCATCCTGAACACCCACGGTGTGCCGCGCCGGATGAACATCGGCCAGATCCTCGAGCTGCACCTGGGCTGGCTGGCTTCGCAGGGCTGGACGATCGAGGGCGACCCGGACTGGGCGAAGAACCTTTCGCCCGAGCTGCGCGACGTCGCGCCCGGCACGAACACCGCCACCCCGGTGTTCGACGGCGCGAAGGAGGAGGAGCTCACCGGGCTGCTCAGCAGCACGAAGCCGAACCGCGACGGCGAGCGGATGGTCAAGGAGAACGGGAAGGCCAACCTGTTCGACGGCCGTTCCGGCGAGCCGTACCCGTACCCGGTGTCCGTCGGCTACATGTACATCCTGAAGCTGCACCACCTGGTCGACGACAAGATCCACGCCCGCTCCACCGGTCCGTACTCGATGATCACGCAGCAGCCGCTGGGTGGTAAGGCGCAGTTCGGTGGCCAGCGCTTCGGTGAGATGGAGTGCTGGGCGATGCAGGCGTACGGCGCCGCCTACACGCTGCAGGAGCTGCTGACGATCAAGTCGGACGACGTGGTCGGCCGCGTCAAGGTGTACGAGGCCATCGTCAAGGGCGAGAACATCCCCGAGCCGGGCATCCCGGAGTCGTTCAAGGTGCTCCTCAAGGAGCTCCAGTCGCTGTGCCTCAACGTCGAGGTGCTCTCCAGCGACGGCGCGGCGATCGAGATGCGCGACTCCGACGACGAGGACCTCGAGCGCGCCGCGGCCAACCTCGGCATCAACCTGTCCCGCAACGAGTCGCCCTCGGTGGACGACGTCGTGCACTGATCCGGTGTCGAGCGGGGACCTGCCTCCCGTGGGTCCCCGCTCCACCGCCGACCCCTCTTCTAGCCGAAACAACCCCAAGGGGACTTAGACGTGCTGGACGTCAACTTCTTCGATGAGCTCCGCATTGGTCTCGCCACGGCCGACGACATCCGTCAGTGGTCGTACGGCGAGGTCAAGAAGCCGGAGACCATCAACTACCGGACGCTCAAGCCCGAGAAGGACGGCCTCTTCTGCGAGAAGATCTTCGGCCCGACCCGGGACTGGGAGTGCTACTGCGGCAAGTACAAGCGCGTCCGCTTCAAGGGCATCATCTGTGAGCGCTGCGGCGTCGAGGTGACCCGCGCCAAGGTGCGCCGCGAGCGGATGGGCCACATCGAGCTGGCCGCCCCGGTCACCCACATCTGGTACTTCAAGGGTGTTCCCTCCCGCCTGGGCTACCTGCTGGACCTGGCGCCGAAGGACCTCGAGAAGATCATCTACTTCGCGGCTTACGTCATCACCGGCGTGAACACGGAGCTGCGCCACAACGACCTGCCGACCCTCGAGAACGAGATCGGCGTCGAGCGCAAGAACCTCGAGACCAAGCGGGACGCGGACATCGAGGCGCGGGCGCAGAAGCTCGAAGCCGACCTGGCCGCGCTGGAGGCGGAGGGCGCCAAGTCCGACGTCCGCCGCAAGGTCAAGGAGGGCGGCGAGCGCGAGATGCGCCAGCTGCGCGACCGCGCCGGCCGCGAGCTGGACCGCCTCGAGGAGGTCTGGACGACCTTCACGAAGCTCGACACCCGCCAGCTGATCGCCGACGAGCTGCTCTACCGCGAGCTCGTCGACCGCTACGGCGAGTACTTCACCGGCGGCATGGGCGCGGAGGCCATCCAGAAGCTGGCCACCGAGTTCGACGTCAACGCCGAGGCCGACAGCCTGCGCGACACCATCCGCAACGGCAAGGGGCAGAAGAAGCTCCGCGCGCTGAAGCGGCTCAAGGTCGTCGCGGCCTTCCAGGCCACCGGCAACGACCCGCGCGGCATGGTGCTCGACGCCGTCCCGGTGATCCCGCCGGACCTGCGCCCGATGGTGCAGCTGGACGGTGGCCGCTTCGCGACCTCCGACCTGAACGACCTGTACCGCCGGGTGATCAACCGGAACAACCGCCTCAAGCGGCTGATCGACCTCGGCGCGCCCGAGATCATCGTCAACAACGAGAAGCGGATGCTGCAGGAGGCCGTCGACGCGCTGTTCGACAACGGCCGCCGCGGGCGTCCGGTCACCGGCCCGGGCAACCGGCCGCTGAAGTCGCTGTCCGACCTGCTCAAGGGCAAGCAGGGCCGGTTCCGCCAGAACCTGCTCGGCAAGCGCGTCGACTACTCGGGCCGTTCGGTCATCATCGTCGGCCCGCAGCTGAAGCTGCACCAGTGCGGCCTGCCGAAGGACATGGCGCTCGAGCTGTTCAAGCCGTTCGTCATGAAGCGGCTGGTCGACCTGAACCACGCGCAGAACATCAAGTCCGCCAAGCGGATGGTGGAGCGCTCGCGGCCGCAGGTGTGGGACGTGCTGGAAGAGGTCATCACCGGCCACCCGGTGATGCTGAACCGCGCGCCGACCCTGCACCGCCTCGGCATCCAGGCCTTCGAGCCGCAGCTGGTCGAGGGCAAGGCCATCCAGCTGCACCCGCTGGTCTGCGAGGCGTTCAACGCGGACTTCGACGGTGACCAGATGGCGGTGCACCTGCCGCTGTCGGCCGAGGCACAGGCCGAGGCCCGGATCCTGATGCTGTCGGCGAACAACATCCTGTCGCCGGCGTCGGGCCGCCCGCTCGCCATGCCGCGGCTGGACATGGTCACCGGCCTGTTCCACCTGACCCGCCTGACCGAGACGGCCGAGGGCGCGGGCAACGCGTACTCGTCGCCGGCCGAGGCCATCATGGCCTTCGACCGCAAGGCGCTGAGCCTGCACGCCCCGGTCAAGATCCGCATCACCGACCGGCAGCCGGCCAAGGCCGACGAGCCGGCGCTCGCGGAGAAGGGCTGGGAGCCGGGCAAGGCGTGGCTGGCCGAGACGACACTGGGCCGCGTGCTGTTCAACGAGCTGCTGCCGGCGGACTACCCGTTCATCAACGAGCCGATGCCGAAGAAGCGGCAGGCCGCGATCGTGAACGACCTCGCCGAGCGGTACTCGATGACCCAGGTCGCGCAGACCCTGGACCGCCTGAAGGACGCCGGCTTCTACTGGGCGACCCGTTCGGGCGTCACCGTCGCCATCTCTGACGTGCTCACCCCGGTGGGCAAGAAGGCCATCCTCGACGAGTACGAGGGCAAGGCCTCCCAGGTGGAGAAGCGCTACCAGCGCGGTCAGCTGTCGCACGCCGAGCGCAACAACGAGCTCGTCAAGGTGTGGACGCAGGCCACCGAAGAGGTCCACAAGATCATGGAGACGGCGCTGCCGGACGACAACCCGATCGCCATGATCGTGAAGTCGGGCGCCGCCGGCAACATGACGCAGGTCCGGTCGCTGGCCGGTATGCGTGGCCTGGTGTCGAACCCGAAGGGTGAGTACATCCCGCGTCCGATCAAGGCCAACTTCCGTGAGGGCCTGTCGGTGGCGGAGTACTTCATCGCGACGCACGGTGCCCGGAAGGGCCTGGCGGACACGGCGCTGCGGACCGCGGACTCGGGTTACCTGACCCGGCGTCTGGTGGACGTCTCGCAGGACGTCATCGTCCGCGAGATCGACTGCGGCACCACCCGCGGCATCATGATGCCGATCGGCGAGGACATCGGCGACGGCAAGGTCCTGCGCGACCAGCACGTCGAGACCTCGGTGTACGCGCGGAACCTCGCGACGGACGCGGTGGACGCCAAGGGCAACGTCGTGCTGAACGCCGGCGACGACCTGGGCGACCCGGCCATCGAGAAGCTGCTCGGCAGCGGCATCTCGAAGGTCAAGGTCCGCTCGGTGCTGACGTGCGAGTCGGCCGTCGGTATCTGCGCGACCTGCTACGGCCGCTCGATGGCGACCGGTCAGCTCGTCGACGTCGGCGAGGCGGTGGGTATCGTCGCCGCCCAGTCGATCGGTGAGCCGGGTACGCAGCTGACGATGCGTACGTTCCACCAGGGTGGTGTCGCCGGTGACGACATCACGACCGGTCTGCCGCGTGTCCAGGAGCTGTTCGAGGCCCGCGTCCCGAAGGGCAAGGCGCCCATCGCCGACGTCGACGGCCGCGTGCGGATCGAGGAGAGCGAGCGGTTCTGGAAGATCACCCTCATCCCGGACGACGGGGGCGAGGAGATCGTCTTCGACAAGCTGTCCAAGCGGCAGCGGCTCGCGAACACCCCGAACGGCCCGCTGGGCGACGGCGACCACGTGCACGTCGGTCAGCAGCTGCTCGAAGGCACGCCGGACCCGCACGAGGTCCTGCGGGTCATGGGGCCGCGCGAGGCGCAGATCCACCTGGTGGACGAGGTCCAGAAGGTGTACCGCGCCCAGGGTGTGTCGATCCACGACAAGCACATCGAGGTCATCGTCCGGCAGATGCTGCGCCGGGTGACGATCATCGACTCCGGGGCCACGGACTTCCTGCCGGGCGAGCTGCCCGAGCGGACGAAGTTCGAGGCGACGAACCGGGCCGCGGTCGCCGAGGGCGGCGAGCCGGCTTCGGGCCGTCCGGTGCTGATGGGGATCACGAAGGCGTCGCTCACCACGGACTCGTGGCTGTCGGCGGCGTCGTTCCAGGAGACCACGCGCGTCCTGACCGACGCGGCCATCAACGGCCGCTCGGACAAGCTCGTGGGCCTCAAGGAGAACGTGATCATCGGTAAGCTGATCCCGGCCGGTACGGGCATCAACAAGTACCGCAACATCCAGGTGCAGCCGACCGAAGAGGCCCGGGTCGCGGCGTACGCGATCCCGTCCTACGACGACGGCTACTACACCCCGGACGTGTTCGGTACGGGTACCGGTGCCGCGGTTCCGCTGGACGACTACGACTTCGGCCGCGACTTCCGCTGACGAGGTTTTTGAAAGGAAAGGCCCTCGCCGGGTTTCCGGCGGGGGCCTTTCCCCTTTTGCCACCCTGATCAGGTATTCACCCGCCCGGAATCCCGCTAGAGTGAGCCGGTTCACGCGGTTCGGGGGCTTTGCGCGTTTCCAACGGGTAATCAGGGGTGACTGTTCGTGAACATATCCAGAAGCGCGAGATCCCTCGCGCGCGGTTTCGCCGCGGTGACGGCCGCAGCCGTGCTGACCAGCGTGTTCGCCGGCCCGGCCGCGGCGGAGGAGCCGACACCGGAGGCCGGCGCGCCGGCCTCGACCGCTCCGGCCACATCTCCGTCCACATCGGAGGCCCCGGCGAGCTCGGCGGCACCGCCGAGTTCCACGCCGTCGGAAGCCAAGCCGGAAAGCAAGCCCGCGGCGGCACAGCCGCGGGCCGAGCGGGCCCAGGTCGCGGTCTCGGTCGCCTTCGACAAGGACTCCTACCGGACCGACGAGGACATCCACTTCACCGTCAAGCTGACGAACACCGGTGCGACGACGGCGGCCGGCCTGACGATGTACCAGATGGTGGTCGACTCGACCGACGTCCAGGTCCTCTACGGCGGCTGGGGTCAGCTCGAGAACAAGCCGGGGGTGACCCTCGAACCGGGGACAGACGTTCGAGGTGGCGGTTTCCGCACAGGTCCGCGACCTCGACGCGACCACCGCGACCGTGCGCGGCATCTTGTTCGACGAGAGCGGGAACAGCGCCGGGCCGCAGTTCCAGTTCGGCGTTCCGGTGACCAAGGCCGCCGGGCACGCGACCGGCACGGTGTACGGCGACAAGAACGGCAACGGGGTCCTCGACGCCGGCGAGCAGCTGGCCGGCATCAAGGTCACGCTGCGGTACGTCCACGGCACGAGTACCTACTCCGCGACCACCGGCGCCGACGGCAAGTTCGCTCTCGACCTCCCGGCCGCGGAGTACTACGTCGGCGGCGAGGTGATCGACAGCTGGCTGTTCCCGTGGCGGACCGTCCGGATCGGAGCGGACACCGACCTGCTCTTCCGCGGGACGCCGCCGTTGAACGGCGCGCTGAAGGCGACGATGGCCTTCACCCAGGACAGTTACCAAGTCGGCGACCTCGCGCACGTCACCGTGACGCTGGCCAACTCCGGCCCGATCCCGCTCACCGGCATCGTCGCCGAATGCAACCGCGCCGGCAGCGACTACGTCTTGAGCGGCCGCGGCCCGGGGTGGGGCGATCTCTCCGGCGACGGCGTGCGGATCGAGCCGGGGCAGACGCGGACCTTCGACGTGTCCGAAACGGTGCCGAAGGCCGCCTTCAACCGCGGCTACGTCGTCGCCGCGTGTGACTTCGGCTATCCCGAGGTCGACACCGAGAACCACGCGCAGGCCGACGACCGGGCGGCGGTGCCGGGGGCCAAGGGCACCGTCGTGGGTGACGTGAAGCAGGGGGCGCAGGGTGTCGCCGGGGTCAAGGTCGTCCTGGTGTCCGACCAGCACTGCCCGGTCACCGGAGAGCAGACGACCGACGCGAAGGGCCACTTCGAGTTCCACGACGTGGTGCCCGGCCCCGAGTACCGGCTGTACCTCCTGCCGCCGAAGGGCCTGAAGGTCAAGTACGACAACCCCACCAACATCGACGTGTGGGGTTCGTCGGAGTCCCGCGTCGGGATCGACGTCGAGGAAGGTGACGCGCCGCTCCCGGTCGTCCCGGTCAACCCGGCCGACTGCACCGCCGGTGCGCCAACCTCGACCACCGGCGCGGCCGGCGGCGCCGGGGGTGGCCAGAGCGGCTCCGGCCTCGCCAGCACCGGCGTCGACGCGATCGGCCTGGGCGCCCTCGCGCTGCTCGCCCTCGCGCTCGGCGGTGGCCTGGTGGCCGGCGCCCGCCGCCGTCGCTCGGCCTGATCGCCGGCGGAGCGCCCCGTGGTCCATTGTGGACCGCGGGGCGCTTTCGCGTCAGTGCAGGCTTCCGCGGGACACCGGGAAGTCGAAGTAGGTGTCCGGGAACGGTTCGCCGTTCAGCGTGAAGTGCCACCACTCCTCGGGCAGGTTGCGGAAGCCCGCCGCGGCCATCGTCGAACGCAGCAGGTCGCGGTTCTGCCGGGCGACGCCGGTGATCGCCGGGTTGTCGGTGTGGGCGAGCGGGTCGAAGCAGTCGTAGCCGGTGCCCATGTCGACCGTGTTGTCCGGGAAGCGCTGGTCCCGCGGCGCGAAGCACGCCTTGAGCGGCTCGCCCGGGACGTACGGCCGCTGGAACCGCGGCGGGATCCGGACGAGCGTCAGGTCCATCGTGCTGCCGCGGCTGTGGCCGGACTTCTCGGCGATGTACCCGTCGGCGAAGAGCCGGTCCTTGGCGACGTTCGGGTAGAACTCCGCCTTCATCGTCTCGTCGGCGAGGTTCTTGGCCCACCGCACGAAGTGGTCGACGGCCCGCTGCGGCCGGTAGCAGTCGTACACCTTGAGCGTGTACCCCTGCCGGACCAGTTGCGCCTGCGCCTTCCGCAGCCCTTCGGCGGCCTGCCGCGTCAGGATGCACAGCGGCCGGCGGTACCCGTCGATGCGGCGGCCGACGAAGTTGTGCCGCGTGTCGTAGCGGATGTCCTGCAGGATCGACGGCGCGACGTCGAAGAGCGCGACGAACGCCCCCGGCGTGGCGGCCTGCGCGGGCGTGGGCACGGCGAGGCCGCCCAGTGCGGCGAGGGTGACGGCGAGGGCGCGCACCCGGCGAGTGAAGATCGGCATGCCTCTCGTCTAGCAGCCCGGGGCGCCGGCACACAGCCGCCTTCCGGGCACCCCTTCGTCAGGACCAGCCCTCGGACGTCGTCGCGCGCAGGAAGTCGTCCGAGGGCGGCTGCACCGGACGCCCCTCGAACTGCGTCGACAGCACCACCGACGACCGCAGCTCGCCGTGCTTGCCCAGCCGCTCCAGCAGGCCCTCGAAGTGCTCGAGCGAGGCCGTCCGGACCTTCAGCATCGTGCAGTGGTCGCCGCTCAGCCGGTGGATCTCCACGACCTCCGGGTAGTCCTCGGACTTCGACGTCTTCAGGAGGCAGCTGGCCAACGCGCAGCGCATCTCGACGAACGCCTGCAGCGGCTGGCCCGCCCGCCGCGCGTCCACCTGGGCGCGGTAGCCGGTGATCACGCCGGTCTCCTCCAGCCGCCGCACCCGCTCGGCCACCGCCGGCGCCGACAGGCTGATCCGCCGCCCGAGCTCCTTGAACGACAGCCGCCCGTCGGCCTGCAGCAGCTCCAGCAGCCGCCAGTCGACGTTGTCCAGCGGCTTTTCCGAACGGAAGGTCATGGACCGCATTTTCCTTCCGTTGCGCGGGCCGGGCGACCGAAATTCCGCTCGCCGCCCCTTCGAACCGGGGCGGGATTTCCCTAACGTTGCTGTTCATGGGGACTTCCACGGTGGCCGGCCGGACCCGGTCCACGGTGGCGCTGTTCGCCGGCGTCGCCTTGCTCAACACGGCCACGGTCGGTCTCGGCACGGCGGCCACCTTGATCGTCGCCGCCGGCAGCGGCGCGGTCTGGAGCGGGCTGCCGAGCGTGGCGAACGTGCTCGGCACGGCGGCGGGCGCGCTCGGCGCCGGGACGCTGGTGCCGGTCCACGGCAGCCGCCGCGTGCTGGCCGTCGGCTACGGCGTCGCCGCGGCCGGTGCGCTGGTGGCGTTCGCGGGCGCGCTGGCGACGTCGGTGGTGCCGCTGCTGCTCGGCATCCTGCTGGTCGGCCTGGGCAATGGCGGTGCCCAGCTTTCGCGGTACCTGGCCGCGGACCTGTACCCGCCGGACCGCCGGGGCCGCGCGCTCTCGACCGTCGTCTGGGGCGGGACGATCGGCGCGCTCGCCGGGCCGGCGCTGATGGCCCCGGCGGCCGGAGCCGCGGCCGGCTTCGGGTGGCCGTCGCTGTCCGGCCCCGCCGCGGTGGCGGTCCTGGCCACGGCGGCCGCGGCACTGGCACCGGCGTTCCTCCCGCGGCACGTGCCCGCGAGCTCGGTTCCGGTCGTGGCCGCCGCGCAAAACCGCCTGGTGCGCCCGGCTGGTTTCGCGCGGCCGCTGATCGCCATGGTCGCCGCGCAGCTCACGATGGGCGCGGTGATGACGATGACGCCGTTGCAGCTCCAGGCGCACGGGCACGGCCTCGACGTCGTCGGCTGGGTGCTGGGCGCGCACCTGTTCGGTATGTTCGCGCTGGCCCCGCTGTCCGGCCGGATCGCCGACCGCTGGGGTCCGCACGTCGCCGTCAACGCCGGCCTCGGCCTCCTCGCCCTGGCGGCGGCGACCGCGCTCGCCGCGCCGACGGCCCACACCTCCGGCCTGCCGATCGCGCTGTTCCTCCTGGGCTACGGCTGGAACCTGGTGTTCGTCGGCGGCAGCGCGCAGCTCAGCCGGGACCTCCCGCCGGAGACGCGCAGCCGGGTGCAGGGCACGGTCGACGCGGTCGTCTGGTCGGCGTCCGCGCTGGCCGGGCTGGGGTCCGGGGCGCTGTTCGCCGGCGGCGGGTACGCGCTGGTCGCGGTGGTCGGCGGGGTGCTGGCCCTGCTCCCGCTGGTGCTGCTCGTGCCTCGTGACGGCCGGTAGCCGGTCCGTTGTCGGCAAATCTCTCGTCCCGGCGGCCGCGGCCGCGTCGCCAAGATGGGCCGTGGCTGACTCTGTGCCTTTCACGGACAATTTCTCGGACCTGTCGAACACGCAGGGATACCAGTTCGAGTTCCGCTGCGAACGCTGCGGCAACGGCTTCCGCTCCGCCTTCCAGCGCGACAACGTCGAGACCGGCCGGAGCGTGCTGCGCGCGGTCGGCTCCTTCTTCGGCGGGACCCTGCGCGATCTGAGCAATTCGGCCGACCAGTGGCGCTACGACCGCGCGACGAACTCGCCGGCCAAGGACAGGGCCCTGGCGGCGGCGGTCGAGGAGATCACCCCGAGCTTCCGCCAGTGCCGCGGCTGCGGCGACTGGATGTGCCACGACCAGTGCTGGAACGAGGAGATCGGCCAGTGCCTGCGCTGCTCGCCCAGCGTCGCCGAGGAGATCTCGCGCGCCCAGGCGTCGGCCCAGCGCGACCAGATCTGGGAGAAGGCCCGCGAGAAGGACTGGACGTCGAACCTGGACATCGACACCCGCGCGAAGGTCGCCTGCCCGGGCTGCGGCCTGAAGGCCGACGGCGGCAAGTTCTGTTCCTCCTGCGGTACCTCGCTGGCCCTCAAGGTCGCCTGCGGCGGCTGCGGCAACGAGAGCAACAAGCCGGGCGCGATGTTCTGCTCGGACTGCGGCAGCAAACTCTGACCCCAAGCCCGGGGTGCGCTGATCCGGCGGATCCGCCGCGCCCCGGGCACCATGAAGGCATGACGCCCGTCACGAAGCGCCTCACGGTGATCGCCGTCGTGCTGATCACCGCGGGCGCGATCCTGCTGTCGGTAGGCGCGATCGGTTTCCGGGCGACGTCGGATCAGCCCGACGCCAACATCGGCGCGGGGTTCGCCCTGCTGGCCGGGCCCTACGTCGTCGGCCTCGGGGTGCTGTTCGCGCTGTCGGCGGGCCTGACCCACCTCACGACGCGCCGCCGCTGAGGTTCCCGAGCGCCGCGGGCAGGTGATCGGCCAGCTCGGCGAGGTACTGGGCTTCGGCCAGCACGTTCTGCCGCGTCGCGCAGCCCTGGCCCCAGGTGCGTGCGGCGCCGTTCTCGACGACGACCTCCCGCTGCGCGAACCGCGGGTTCGCCGCCAGCCACCGCGCCACCTCGGCGTCGAGGCCCGAGTCCGGCGGGAGCGTCGGCATCGACACCGGACGCCCCGGGACGATCCGCAGCTCCGGGCCCGGCGGCACGCGCACCTGCGTCACGTGGAGGTCCCGGAAGTACACGTGGTCGTCGAAGTTCCGGTACGACTCCCGCGTGTCGATCGCCAGCACTGGCCGGCCGCCGAGCCGGAACTCGACCCACGGGTCGTCCGGCGCCCCCGTCAGTGGTCGCCCGGTCGGGTGAAACACGCCGAAGGACGGCGCTCCGCCGCCGAACGTGCCGCCCTGCTCGGCCGCGAACGCCTTGAACCAGTGGTTCTCGCGGCCCGCGGCGGCCTTCCGCTGCGACCGCCACCAGATCGCGGCGGCCACCGCGGCCACGACCACCAGCACGCCGATCGTGAAGAGCGTCTGCATCGTCAGAAGTCCAGGTCCTCGCGGGTCTCTTCGACGGACTGGTCGCGGCCGGTCCCGTCGTAGCCGCTCGTCTTCTTCGCGTTCTTCACGTGGCTGTTGAGCTTGCCGAGGTGGTCGTTGACCGTCTTGGCCGGGTTGTCGCCGGGGTTGGCCGGGTTGTAGCCGAGCACGCCCTTGACCGCCGCCTCGCCGCCCTTCTTCAGCGCTTCGGTGGCGCCGGCCTTGAGCATCGTCTTCGTGTAGTCGACCTTGCCGGCGGCGTCGAGCACCGGGTTTTCGAAGGCCTTCGCCCAGCGCTTGCCGATCAGGCCCTTGTCGCCGACGGCCTTCTGGAGGAGGTCCTTGCCCTCGTTCTCCTCGGCGATCTTCGTGAGCGACTTGCCCAGCGTCGTCGAAGCGAACTTCTGCTGCAGCTTCCGGAGCCAGTCGAGCACCTTCTGCAGGAGCTCGCGCAGCTTGTTCACCTTCTGCGTGGTCTTCGCGGTCGTCTGGGCGGCCTTGACCTCGGTCACCGGGGCCGCGGCGGAGAGCGAAGCCCCGCAGGTCGGCACCGCGGCGGCCAGTGCGGGCACCCACAGCAGGATCAGCCAGGTCACGAACTCGGTGAGGATCGCCTTGATCAGGTCCTCGACGAAGCTCATCAGCATGCTGTTGAGCTGCAGCATCCGCGCCAGGTCGCCGGACTTCCCGGCAACGCCCTCGATGCCGTGCGCGAACTCGCCGAGCGCCGTCTTCGCCGCGTCGCTCGCGTTGCCCTCCCAGTCCTTGAGGGACTCGTCGGCGACCTCGGCGAAGTTCTTGGCCAGCTTGTCCAGCCCGGTCGCGATGGCCCCGAAGTTCTCCGCCGCGACGCTCAGCGCCGGGCCGTCGCCGCTGACGAAGTGGATCGCGTCCTGGATCGGCTGGACGGCGTTGACCAGGAAGTTCAGCCCCTGGCCGACCAGCCAGCCGAGCGGGTCGGTGGCGATGTCGGTGAGGGTGCTCGAGCTCGACTGGATGAAGCTCGCGGTGTCGGTGGCGATGGTGCCGAGCGCGAGGGTGATGTCCGCGCCGTCGGGCTGCGGCGCGAAGACCGCCTTCGTCACCGAGACGGCGTCCTTGCCGACGGTGACCGCGCCCCCGGCGAACGGCGTCGCCTTGATCGCGTTGTCGACGTTGACCCCGAGCACGGTCTTCGGGTCGTCGGGCTTGACGGTGATGCCGCTCGCGACGTCTTCGACCTCGGCCATGTGGTTCCCCTCAGTGCTTTCCCGGGCCGTCGAGCAGGGTCTCGACCTGGCCGAAGAAGATCTTGTGGTCGTCCTCGACGCCCTGGTAGACGTTCGCCGCGTCGGTCAGCTTGGCCTGCGCCGACGCCAGGCCGTCCGCGATGGACGCGAGCAGCGACTGCAGCTCGCGCAGGGTGTCGTCGTAGCCGCTCTTGGTGAAGAGGCCGACCACGCCCCACGACTTGTCGCCGACGTCGGCCTGCGCGACCTTCTCGGTGATCTTCGCGCCTTGGCCGCGGTACTCGTCCAGGTCGGCGACGTACTTGTGCAGGGCGTCCACCCGGACCCGGTAGCCGTCGGGCATCAGTCCTCCTCGTCGAACAGGTTCCGCAGGAAGCGGTCGCCGGCACTCGGGCCGGCGGCGGGCGGGGGCGGCGGCGGATCGGCCGGGCGGAGCACCCGCTGCTCGGAGAAGTCCGGCGCCGGCTCCGCTGTCTCTTCGGTGAGCTTCGACCGCAGTTCTTCGACGGTGGTTCCGAACGCGACGGCCTGCGTCTCCAGGACCTGGTCGACCAGGCCCAGGTCGTCGCCCATAGTCTCCTCGACGATGACGGCCTGCCGCCGCGCCGCCTCGCCGACGGCCTCCCGCAGCGTGGCCAGCAGCGTGGCGGAGAGGGCCTGCGGCCCCTTGGCCAGCGCGGCCTCGGTGAACTGCACGTCGAGAACGGCCCCACCGGGCCCGGCGACGACGGTGACACCCCCATCCGCCGACGCCGCGCTCGCCCGCAGCTCGGTCAGCTGCTGCTGCATGACGCCGAGCCCGGCGAACCGGTCGTCGGCGTCGCGGATGCCCGCCTGGAACCGCTCGAACTCGGCCACCAGCTGCTCGAACTCGCCCGACATGCCGCCCCTTCCCGTTTCGTGGTGCACCCATCGTGACCCCCCGGCCGCACTGTGACGCACGGAACGGCCGATCCGATCCCACTGCATCACCCGACCGGGTAATGGGTAGGTTTCGGCCCGAGAGGGAAGCAGGGGACAACGCGCGAGGAGTGTGTGATGACCAGCACCGAAGGGGCCGCAGGCGCCTCAGAGGAACCGAAGTCGACGGGCAGCCACGCGGCCCCCGAGGGAGCGGGCGTACACCCGCTGATCGACCTGTCCCGAGACCCCAACCCGGGCAAGCCGGACCACGCCAAGCCGGACGAGGACTGAGGTAGGGGACGGCGAACCGAGTCGGAGGCGGTGCGCCAACCCCGAACAGGGAGCTGGGTGGTCATCCCGTCGCCTGAGGCCGTGAAAATCGCTTTGAGCCGGGCCCGCAACCCACAGCGCGGGGCTGGGTGACGGCGCAGGCTTGCGGGCCCGGCTCAAAGTGATAGGCCTCAATCAGGCGACGGGATGACCACCCCGCGGCCCACCCACCCAACGCAAGCCGACAGCGGTAGCCGGTGGTCATCCCGGAGCCTGCCTGTCCGGCGAGG
>NZ_JBSGBK010000119.1:0-22313 GCF_053601215.1 Amycolatopsis sp. NPDC004772 | reverse complement strand
TTCACTCGATCGAGTGAAGCCAGGCCCTGTCCCCAAGCGCCCCAATGTGGCGTTGGTTGCGTCAGACGCACCGAACGCCACATTGGGTGCATCTGACGCACCGAACGCCACATTGGGGCGTTTGGGCTGGTCAGCTGCGGCCGAAGCAGACGAACGGCATCAGCGGTTCCGTCTGCGCCGCGTCCGCCAAGGCACGCGCCGGGGGTGTGCCCGCCGCCAGTGCCTTGTGGAACGCCAGCATCACGCCGCCCGCCGTGCGGTCGTCGACCCGGGCCACGCTCGAGACCACCGTGCGGCTGCCGCCGTAGAGCAGCGCCGCCGTGAAGCCGAGGACTTCGTCGCCCGCCCGCACCACCGTCTGGCCGACGTCGCACGAGGACAGCACCACCTGCTCCGGGGCCGTCGCCAGTTGCTGGACGTCGTAGGCCATCAGCGGCCCGTCG
Source organism: Amycolatopsis sp. NPDC004772 (assembly GCF_053601215.1). Classification (NCBI taxonomy): domain Bacteria; kingdom Bacillati; phylum Actinomycetota; class Actinomycetes; order Pseudonocardiales; family Pseudonocardiaceae; genus Amycolatopsis; species Amycolatopsis sp. NPDC004772. The sequence continues at coordinate 21,870 of NZ_JBSGBK010000119.1, read as the reverse complement.
GCCAGGTTCAGCCGGGAAAACAGCACGTTCTCCTGCTCGTGGTGGCCGTGCGCGGCGAAGTGGGCCAGGCGGCAGCCGTCGAACGCCTTGAGCGTCGCCGCGACCGTCGCGTCCGGGCCGGTCAGCACCTCGGCGTCCGGGTACAGCGGGGCCAGGCGGGCGACTTCGGCTTCGGCGTGGGTCAGGTCGGACCCCGCGACGAGCAGCGGTGCACCGGTCGCCCGGCCGGACCGGCGGCCGGCGTCGAACCAGGCCGACGACGACGGCGTGACCGTCACCGGGCGGCCGTGCAGCGTCGGCAGCAGCCCCCACGGGATCGCCGACAGCGCGCCGGTCGGCACGACGACGACGTCGAGGTCGCCGAGCCGAGGTGCCAGCGGCGCCAGCAGGATCGCGTCCAGCGCGGTGACCTGCGTCCGCACCGAACGGCGGATGACCCGGTCCAGCTGCGGCGGCAGCTGGCGCCCGCACAACGCGTCGAGGTCGCTGTGCAGCCGCGCGACCGGCTCCGCGACCGCCGCCGCCGGGCCGAGCTCGACCAGCGCCACCCGGTGGTTCGCGATCACCTGCGCGCACAACGCCCCGCGGTCGGCGAGGAAGCAGACCATCGCGCTGCCGGTCGCCGCGAGCTCGTCGCCGATTTCACGCAGTTTCGCCTCGGCGTGGTCGGCGTCGACGCCCTCGGCCTGCCAGCCCTTGGCGCGGATTTCCCGTTCCAGCGCGGCACACCGCTTCACGGCCTGGGCGTCCGGCTTCCCGGCCAGCTCGCCCGCGCGGATCTGCATCGACAGGAACCGCAGCTCGGCGACGGCGTCGACGGTCTCCGGGTGGGCCGGCGGGCGCACCGGCCGGAACCGGAACGCCTGCGCGCGCGAGCGGTCGAGCCAGCGGAACACCACCCCCGGCGAGCGCTGGGCGAGCGCGGCGGCGAGCCCCGCGTCGGCAAGTTCCTTACCCAGCGACGTCGTCCCGGTCTGCAGGTCGACGCTGCCGAACCGGCTGCGGTGCCGCTGCAGCTGGGTCAGCCCGGCCCGCGCGTTCGCGAAGGTGACGCGCCGGTGGCCGCTCGCCGCCCCGAGTTCGGCCAGCGCGAGCCGCCGGACCAGGCGGTTTTCCAGCGGTGCGGTCCGGCGGTCGCGCGGGGCGATGCCGGCGCGGGCGCCGTCGAGGTCGCCGAGCGCGATCCGGGCCCGGGCCGCCAGCAGGGCCGCGATTTCGGCGTCGTTGCGCAGGCCCAGCCCGGTGAGCCGGTCCGCCAGCGCGGTCGCCTCGGCGGACACGCGGGCGATCCGGCGTCCGGCCGCGAAGTCCGCGCGCAGCACGGTCAGGTGCGCCACCGCCGCCCAGGTTTCGTTGCCACGACGGCGAAACCGGCGTTCGGCCCGCCCGGCCCAGCTGCGCGCGGCCCCCGGGTCGCCGCTCGCCAGCGCGGCCAGTGCCCTGGTCAGCTCGGCCTCGGCGTGTTCCTGGTTCATCCGCAGCCGCGGGAACTGCTCGAGCGCCGCGTCCAGTTCGGCGGCGGCTTCGTGCGGCAGCCCGGCGGCCAGCAGCGCCCGCGCCTTGTCGACGGCCAGCACCGGCAGCATCCCGACGCTCTGGTCGGCGTAGAAGCCGCTCGCCGCGTCGAAGTCGCGCAGCGCGCCCGGGATGTCGCCGGTGAGCACCCGCGCCTGGCCGCGGCCGTGCGCGGCCTTGGCGAAGATCCGGGCCAGGCCGTCTTCTCCGGGCTGGGTCGCCCCGATCTGCTCGCACTGGTCGAGGTCGGCGAGCGCGAGCCGGACGCGCCCGGCGTACTGGTGCAGCATCGCGCGGTTGAGCAGCGTCCGGGCGAGCACGACGAACTCGCCGGCCTGCCGCAGCAGCGGGATGGCCTCGTCGAAGCAGGTGAGGGCTTCGTCCATCCGGCCGATCAGGATGAGCACGAGACCCCGTTGCTGGCGCAGGATCCCGCGCCCGGCGTCGGACACGAGGACGTCGGCCTCGTCGAGCAGCGCGAGCCCGCGGGCGCTGTTGCCGAGCGCGGTTTCGACGGCGGCGTAGGTGCCGAGGACGCGCGTGGCGAGGTCGGGCCAGGCGGGCCACCCGTTCGGAGGTTCGGTGGCGGGCAGGCCGAGCAGCCGCGCGGCGGACCGGATCAGCCGGCCGCCGACCACCGGCTGGCCGTTGTTGGTCGCCGCGACCGCCCGGCGGTGCAGGTCGCGGACCCGGTCTTCGACCCTCGGCGACGCGACCACGGGCTGCCCTTTCGGCCGGGGAAGGACGCCCCGGATCGTACCTCCGAGTCAGAGGTATCAGGCAGCTTCGAAACCGTCGAAAGCTACAGCTCGACCGCCGGTGTGCTCACCGTCCTCGACCGGCCCACCGTGCGCACCAGTACCTGGACCATCCCGTGCGGCACCCCGCTCACCGCGAACCGGCCCTCCGCGTCCGACGTCGTGGTCAGCGGACCCGAACTCGTGCGGACCTCGATCGGGTGCCCGGCCGGGGGCGTGAGCCACCCGTCCAGGCGGATCGTTCCCCCCGGCTCCGGGCTCACGTTCACCATGATCGTCAAGCTTTCGCTGTCGAACGTGATGAGCCTGCCCTGCTCGGCGGCACTGCGCGCGCCCGCGGCGGCGGCCTCCTGCTCCCGGATGCGCATCACCTCCAGGTCGACGTCCTCCAGCTGGATCGCGAAGCGGATCTGCTCCACCAGCGTGGGAGGCATCGGGTCGGCGTCTTCCCACAGCTCGCGCACGCCGGCCAGCAGCCGGAAGTCGAGCTCGTCCAAGGGCTCGTTCGCGCCTGGTGGTTCGACGGTCGTCACAGCCAATCTCCTTCGCCGTTGGCGAGTAGCTGCTCGCGCAGGCGCGCGAGGCAGCGTCCCCTGGTCGGGCCGATACTCCCCCTCGGCATGCCCAGCCGGGCGCCGACTTCGGCGTAGTCCGGCCGGTGCACGAACGCCACGATCCGCAGCAGGCTGCGGCAGCGTTCGGGCAAGGTGTCCACCGCGCGCCACAAGCGCACGCGCTGGTCCTCGCGCAGCACCCCCTCCTCGGGTGCCGGCGAAGCTTCGGCCAGCCGCTCCGGGAGTTCCGGCAGCGGCCGCTCGACCTGGCGCTTTTCCCCCGTGCGCCAGGCCTCCCGCTTGGTGACGGTGATCAGCCAGCCGGTCAGCGCGACCGGCGAGCGGATCTCCGCGAACGAACCGAGCAGCCGCAGCCACGTCGTCTGCACCACGTCGGCCGCCTGATCGGCGTCGAGTCCCTGGTCGCGCGCCACCTGCCAGAGCAACGGCGTGAGCAGGGAAACCAGCTCGTCCAGCGCCGCGCGGTCGCCCTCCCGCGCGGCGTCGAACAGGGTTGCCACGCGAGCGTGGTCGGTCTTGGCCACGTTCACAGCGAGCCCAGCGCGGCCCAGGCGCGCTTGACGACGGTTTCCCGGTCGACCGTGGCCAGGTCCCCGGACTGCAGCAGGGCCTTGCCGAGCTCGGCGGCGGCGAGCGGCGCCGCGAACGACGTCCCGTCCCAGACCGCGAAGCCGGCGCTGTAGTCGTCGGGGTCGAAGGAGTTGCGGCCGAAGCCCGGCACCTCGTGGTCGGCGGCCGCGGTGCCGCGGACGTCGGTCGGGTACGTGCTGACGACGCCGGCGCCGGTCGCCCAGCAGTGCACCCACGGGCCTTCGTTGGAGAACAGCGCCTTGCTGGTGGCGACGTCGGGGTTGAGCGCCCCGACGCTGATCACCTGCGGGCCGCTGCCGCCGCCGAGCGGCTGGTCGGCGAAGGCGGCCGGGTAGAACCGGCGCGTCGTGGCGTCGTTGCCCGCGGCCGCGACGACCAGCACGCCGAGGCCGAGCAGCTCCGCGATCACCGAACCGAACTGGCCGGTGAAGGCGACGTCCGCCGGGTCTTCGACGTAGTAACCCATCGAGATCGAGACGACGTCCACCATGTCCTGCGGGCGGTTGTTCGCCTGCGCGTTGCGGACGCGGTCGGCGAGCAGGTGCAGCGCGAGCAGCACGTCGGCTTCGTACGCCACGCCGTCGCTGTGCACCACGCGGATGGCGAGCGTGTCGGCTTCCGGGCAGGCCTGCCGGACGATGCCGGCGATGAACAGGCCGTGCCCGGTGTCGGTGTCGATGTCGCCGATCAGCGGCTGGCCGGTCGTCGGCGCGTCCCAGTAGTCGTGGAGCAGCTGGGTGGGCACGGTCGTGCCGGAGCCGAGCTCCGCCTGCAGGATCGCGGCCTGGATGTCCGGGGCGACGGCGAGCCCGGAACCGGCGGGCGGCGGGCCGGAGCGGTCGGCCAGCCCGAACCACGGGTGCGGGCCGATGCCGGTGTCGAGCACGGCGATCACCGGCCGCCGGTGGGCGGGCTTCGGGCTGCGGTACGGCGGGGCGGCGGCCAGCGTCACCGGGATCCGGTTGGCGCCGTGGGTGCGCCCGTACGAGCTGCCCGCGCCGAACCCGCTGGTCTCCCAGGGCGTGCCGCCGAGGCCGCTGGTCTCCCACGGCACCCCGCCGAACACCGGCGTCGTGAACATCAGGTGCTCGACGGACATCTCCCGGACCACGTCCGGATCCAGTTCCGGCCGCTCGCCCGAGGCGGCGGACCGCAGGAACTGGAGCGCCTTCCAGCAGTCGACGACGACCGGATCGGCGTCTTCGCGCACGTGCAGCAGGGCGCGGACGGGCACGTCGTCGAGCTGCCGGACGCGGGCGAGCTCCTTGGCGTCGCCGCCGCGGTCGGCCGGGGCGGCGTAGAGGCCGATGCGGGCGAGCACGCGGTTGATCGCCGGCAACGTCTCCTGGTCGCGCAGGTACCGCTGGGGCAACAGGAACACGCCCGGCCGGTACACGGTGGTGCGCGGGGCCGGCTGCCCGGCCGCGACGACCGCCGTCGCCGGGTCGAGCACGCGGGCGCCGTGCCGGTCCAGCACCTGCCTCGGCGGGGCCGGGAGTTCGTTGAGCGTCCTTGCGTCCTCCGTCGCTGCTTCCGCGGTCTCGTCCCGCACGAACCTGACGACCATCGGGTCCACCCTCCTGCTGCCTCTGCCCCCGCCACTGATCACCAACGGCACCCGGGAAAGACCCGCGGGCCGCACCCGGGATACGACACCGACGTCACGAATGCATAACGGCCGCGGCAAACGGGTGACGACGTATCTGGCGCCCCCGGCTCACCCACTTGGCCCTCCACAGTCACGGATCCATGCGGGGAGATGACCATGGTTGTGCTCCGGTCGAGCACGCACGAAGCCGCCTTCACACCGGAACCGGCGACCGGCGGCGGCTGCTTCACGGTGCCGCTCGACCTGCCGCCCGGTCCCGGCGGCAGCGCGCCCGCGCTCGCCCTGCGGTACACGACCGGTGCGGCGAACGGCCCGTTCGGCGGCGGGTTCACCGTGCCGCTGCCGCACGTCGGGCCGGCGGACGACCACGCGTCCTCCGGCGCGGCGGGCCGGCTGGTCCGCCGCGGCGACGGCTTCCTGCTCACCACCCGATCGGGCCTCCGGCACTTCCTCGGCCCGGGCGACGGCTCGACCTGGTACCTCGACCGGACCGAGGACGCCTTCGGCACCGCCGCGACGTTCGCCTGGGCGCACCACAGCGGACAGGCCTACCTCACGCGCGTCTCCTACGGCCCCTACGAAGTGGAGTTCAGCTACGAGCCGCGGCCGGACGTGCTGCGCCGGGGCCGCGGCGGCACCCTCGTCACGACGGCGCTGCGGTGCGCGCGGATCGACCTGCGGGTGCCCGCCTCGGCGCGGCCGCTGGTGCGGCGGTGGACCCTCGACTACGACGCCGACGACGTCACCGGCGCGTCGCTGCTGACGTCCGTGGCGCTCACCGGCTTCGACACGCACGGCACCGAAACCGCCGCTCCGGTCCTGCGGCTGGGCTACGCCTCCCTGGAGGCCTCGCCGCCGCGGCGGGTCCAGCTGGCCGCGCGGGCGCGCGCCGGCGGCGGGGTGTCCGTGCTCGACGCCGTGCCGTACCACTCCTTCGACGACCCGCCCCGCACCGGACGGCTGTGCGAAATCGACAACGGGATGGGGCTGCGGACCGCGATCGAGTACGCGACCGTCGCCTCGGTGCCGGTGGTCCGGCGGGTCTCGCTGCGCGAGTCGGTCACCGGCCACGTGGGCGTGACGGAGTTCGAGTACCACGACAGCCGGGCGCCCGGCTTCGGCCGCGTCGTCCAGGACGACCTCGGCGACGAGTACGCGCCGACCCTGCGGACCGTGCGCTGGTTCGGCGGCGAAGGGCTGCTCGCCAAGGAGGAGGTCTACGGCCTCGACGGGTCCGCGGCGGCGGACCGGCCGTACCGCCGCGTCGAGCACCTTCGCCGTCCACAATGGACGAGATCGGTGACGACGGAGTTCGAACGCCGGGAGACGCCGGTTTCGGTCACCACGACGGAGACGGCCTTCGACTCGGCCGGGAACCCGACCCGGGAGGTGGCGACGACCGAACGGCCCGGGCACGAGCCGGTCGTGCGCGAGACGCGGACGAAGTACGTCACCGATCCCGAACACCGGTTCACCGCACTCCCGGCGCGGGTCCGCGCGGTGGACGGCAGCGGGAAAGTGTTGTCCGACACCATCTTCCGCTACGACGAAGAGCCCGACGGGCTCGCCGGTTCGCACGGCCTCCTGACCGCGCGGGAGGAGCTGGTGCTCACCGACGCGCTCGTCGCCGACGTCTACGGCGCGCGCCCGCCCGACCTGCGCCACCACGGCTACCACCGCCGTCCCGGCGAGGAAGGCTGGTGGGTCACCACGTTCCACGGCCGGCTCGACACCGTCTCCGGGCTGCGCACCACGACGACGGACCCGCTCGGCCACACCCGGGAGGTCCGGTACTCGGCCGACCGCTGCTTCCCCGAGGTGGCCACTGACCCGCTGGGCAACGTGACGATCACCCGCCACGACGTCCGCACGGCCCGGGTGTGCGAGGTGACCGATCCGGCGGGCGCGGTGACCACGCTGACCCACGACCCGCTGGGCCGGCCCGAAACGGTGGTGCGGCCGGGTGACTCGGCGGACCTGCCGACCGTCCGGCACCGCTACGACGGCACCCGCGTCACCACCGAGCAGCGGGCGGTCTCGGGCGAGGCGGAGGTGCTGGTGACCGCGGAGCTGCACGACGGCACCGGGCGGCTGCTGGAGCGGCGGCACGCGGAACTGCTCGGCGACGTCGTCGACGAGCACCACGAGTACTGCGCGCGCGGCCTGGTGTGCCGGACGAGCCGGGCGTTCCGGGACGGCGACCCGCTGCCGTCGCCGGAGGAGTTCCGGTACGACGCGCTGGGCCGCCCGCTTCCGGTCCGGGAAGACCGGGTTGCGGCCGTCGGCGTGCACGACCTGCTCGGGCGGGAGCTGCGTGGCTCGGATGGCGCGGTGCACGTCCGGGACGCGGCCGGCCAGGTCGTCGAGTCGCGGACCGCGGGCGGGCACACGGTGTTCCGGGTCCGGGACGCGCTCGGGCGGGTGGTCGCGGCGCTGGTCGACGACCCGCGCGGCACGCCGGTCACCACGTTCACCCACCACGACGGCGGGCTGGCGGTGCCGCACGGCGCCGGCCCGCACAGCTGCGGGCGGCTGGTGCGGGTCACCGACGAGTGCGGCGTGACCCAGTTCGGCTACGACGCGCTCGGCCGGCCGGCCGAGAAGCGCTGGCGCCCGGCGCACGTGGCCGTCGAGTACCGGCTCGACGTGACCCGCCGGGCCGACGGCCGGGTGTCGGCGGTGTCCTACCCCGACGCCGGCGCCGGGCGGCTGACCGTGCACCACCAGTACGACGAGGTCGGGCGGCTGGTGAGCGTGCCGGGGTTCGTCGACGCCGTCGACTACGACCTGACCGGCCGCCGCACCGCGGTGCACTACGCGAACGGCGTCAGCGAGCACTGGGCCGGCGGACGGCACGTGCTCACCGGCCCGGGCGGGCTGGTGCGCGACATCGAGCCCGGCCCGGCGGTTGCACCCGGGCCGGGCAGCGAGATCCGGGACGCGTTCGGCCGGCTGCGCGGGGTCCACGGCGACGACGGCGTCAACGCGCTGTACAGCTACGACCACACCGGCCGCCGCGTCCGCACCCTGGTCACCAACGGCTCGCACATCCACGAAGTCCTGAGCCCGGACGACCACTACGCGATCGAAGACGGCGAGCTGGTGGTCGTGGTGGCCGACGCGGTGCGGCGGTACGCGGACGGCCGCACCCGCTACCTGCACTTCGACGACGCCGGCGAGATCGCCCTGACCACCGACGAAACCGGCGCGGTCGTGCGTGGTTAGCCGAGGACGGCCAGGTCCAGCCGGCCGAGGCGGGCGGGGTCGGCGACGATGTCGATCTCGACGATCCGGCCGCCCGCGACCGTGAAGCCCAGCACCGAGAACGGCCGCCCTTCGCGGGTGGCGACCACGCCCGCAGCGCCGTTGACCAGCGCGCGGTGCACCACGCCACCTCCGGCGTTGAGGCGCGAGAACGTCAGCGCCTGGTCGGCGACGGCCGCCGCGCCGCGGACCTCGATCGAGCCGCCCCGGGCCGCGCCGTGGTCGGCGCGCAGCACGACCTCCGGGTCGAGGACGGAGACCAGCGCGTCGAAGTCCCCGCCTCGGGCGGCCGCCAGGAAGGCGTCGACGACTTCGCGCTGGCGGGCGAGGTCGGGGTCCGGCGCGACCGGGGCTCCCTGGACCCGCCGCCGGGCGCGGCTCGCGAGCTGCCGGGTCGCCGCCTCGGACCGGCCGACGACCGGGGCGATCTCCTCGAACGGCAGCGCGAACATGTCCCGCAGCACGAACGCGAGCCGTTCGGCCGGGGTCAGCGTGTCGAGCACGACCAGCAGTGCGAGCCCGACCGAGTCGGCCAGCAGCGCCTCGTGCTCGGGGCCGGCGTCCTCGCGGCTGACGATCGGGTCGGGCACCAGCGTGTCCCACGGGTCCTCGCGCCGGGCCTTCCGGGAGCGCAGCAGGTCGAGGCAGACCCGCCCGACGACGGTGGTGAGCCACCCGGCGAGGTTCGCCACGCCCGCGGTGTCGCTCCGGCTGAGCTTCAGCCACGCCTCCTGGACGGCGTCCTCGGCCTCGGTCAGCGAGCCCAGCATCCGGTAGGCGACGGACCGCAGGTGGTCGCGGTGAGTCTCGAAGCTGCGGGCCAGGAGCTCGTCGTTCACGGGTTCGTCCTTTCGCGGGGCGATCACCCCCTTGACGAACGCGGACCGGAGTTTGTGACAGATCAGACGACTGTGTGCCGATGAGCGGCATCTTCCCTTGACGTACGATATATGAGGAACCAATCATCGGATCTCTCCGGACGAGGAGGTCCTTTGAGAATCCGACTGCTTGCCTGCCTAGCCGCCGCCGCCGTCGCGCTGGTGGCGAGCCTGGTCAGCCCCGCGAACGCCGAGCTCTACCACCCGCGTCAGGACTGGCTGCGGGCCTCGACGGCCGGGCTGTTCCTGCACTGGGGCATGTTCACCGCGCCGCGGCACACCGACTGCGCCGCCTGGGAGCGCGACGTCACCGCCGGCGGCTGGACGCCGGGCTACTGGATCGACGAAGCCAAGAAACTGGGTGCGTCCTACGTCGTCCTCACCACCTTCCACAGCAGGCTGGGGTACGCGCGGCCGTGGCCGTCGAAGATCCCCGGCAGCTGCTCGACGCAGCGCGACTTCCTCGGCGAGCTGATCGCCGCGGGCCAGGCCAAGGGCGTGCGCGTCATGCTCTACCTGACCGACGATCCCCAGTGGCACAACGAAACCGGCCACGAGTCCCTCGACTCGGCCGCCTACTCGGCCTACAAGGGCCACCAGGTCGACCTGACGACCCGGCCCGGCTTCGGCGAGTTCTCCTACGACCTGTTCGACGAGGTCATGGACCGCTACTCCGCTCTCGCCGGGTTCTGGATCGACAACGACAACGAGTACTGGGAGCAGCACGGGCTCTACGAGCACATCCGCGAGAAGCGGCCGTCCTGGCTGCTGAGCAACAACAACGAAGACACGCCGATCATGGACACGGTCAGCAACGAGCAGAAGACCGGCATGACGCCGTCGTACGACTACCCGCAGGCCGTCTACACGCCGATGCCGCGGCTCACCGAGGCCGACTACAAGCTGCCGACCAACGGTGACTGGTGGTACAGCGGCGGCGACCAGGCCGTCGACTTCCGGCTCTCCACCGGCCGCTACATCACGAACGCGGGCTCGTCGATCAAGTCGCTGATGGCCGAAACGGCCATGCTGAACGGCAAGTTCCCGCCGCAGCAGGAGGCGTTCAACAACTTCATGGCGTCCTGGACGCAGCCGATCCGCGAGTCGCTGACCGGCACCGAAGGCGGCGGCTACCTGTACGGCGGGATGCAACCCGGGTTCTGGAACGACGGCGCTCACGGCGTGATCACCGTCAAGGGCCGCACGCAGTACGTGCACGTCGTCACGCGGCCGTCGACGAACCTGGTCCGGCTGCGGGACAACGGTTACCGCGTGACCGGCGTGTCCGACCTGCGCACCGGGAAGCCGATGCGGTTCGCCCAGTCCGGCGGCTATCTGTCCATTCTGGACATCGAAAGCTGGGACACCTACGACACGGTGTTCAAAGTGGACACCACCGGGCAGCAGTACTTCTACGACAAGAGCACGATCAAGGCGACCGCGTCCGCCAACGCGGCGTCGGCGGCGAACCTCGTCGACGGCAGTTACCTGAACTTCTGGGACGCGGGCGGCCGGCTCCCGGTGTCCGTGACGCTGGACCTGGGCCGGAAGCGGTCGACGGCCTACCTCGCGGTGCACGAGCGCGAGTCGTCGCCGACGTACGCGCGGGAGTCCTTCGGCCGCGCCGAGGATTCCGCGCGCATCAAGGACTACCGCGTTCACGCCAGCGACGACGGCAAGACCTGGCGCACGGTCCGCACCGGTGCCCTGCCGAGCAACCGGGGCGTCCAGTTCATCGACGTCGGCGAGGTGCGCGCCCGGTACCTGAAGCTCGAGGTGCTGAACACGTGGTCCGGGCCGCAGGCCAAGCCGTTCTACCGGCAGCTGGCCCTCGACGAGATCGACGTCGCCTACGGCTACCCCGACCCGCGCGGCGAGGTGCCCCTGGAAGCGGAATCGTGGCGCAACGGCTTCGAGGGCAAGGCGACGCCGGTGTGGTGCGAGGCCTGCTCGGGCACGAACGCGGTGACCGGGCTCGACCGCGGCGCCGTCGTCTTCCGGGACGTCCAGGCCACGGGCCCGTCCCGGCTGCAGCTGGACACCGCCGGGCCGGGCACACTCTCGGTGAGCGTCAACGGCGCGGCGCCGATCCCGGTCGCCGCCCCGGGGGCAATCGCGGTGCCGCTGACCGCCGGCGCGAACACGATCAAGGTGTCCGGGACGGCGGACCTCGACCGGATCGCGGTGGCGCCGATGCCACCGGAGTCGTACACGCCGAAGACGACGTTGACCGTGCAACCCGCCGGCATCCAATGGGTTTCGCCTGGTCAGCAGTCGCTGCGGATCGATGCGTCGCTGCGGCTGGACGTCGACGACCCGATCGACCAGGTGTCGCTGGCCCCGGTGGTCCCGGCGGGCTGGACGGTGACGGGCGGCCCGGCGACGACGGCCGCCCTCGGGCTCGGCCAGGTGCTGAGCGGGTCCTGGACGGTCACCGCGCCGGCGGCCCAGGACGTGAGCATCCCGGTGACGGCGTCGTTCCGGACGCTCGGGCGCGCGAAGTCCGTCAGCAAGCCGGTGCAGGTGAAGCCGCGGCCCGCGGACCGGGTGTTCATGCGGGAAGCGGAGGACTCGGCGAACGACATCGGTGACGCCGGTGTCACCAGTTGCTCGCCGTGCTCGGGCGGGCAGAAGGTGCGCAACATCGGGCCGGGCGCGGCCGTGACGTTCTCCGGAGTGACCGTCCCCGCGGCGGGGCAGTACCTGCTGTACCTGGACTTCACCGTCAACGGCGACCGGTCGTACTTCGTGTCGGTGAACGGCGGCGCGCCGGTGGAGGTCAAGGTGAGCGGCGTCGGGAACAACACCCCGTACACCACTTCGGTCCCGGTGCCGCTGACCGCGGGCGCCAATACGATCCGGATCGGCAACGACCGTTCCGGGGCGCCGGATCTGGACCGGATTTCACTGGGTTAGCTCCCGCAGCACCCGGGCCGCGTCGATGTCGACGGCGCGGCCCGGGTCCCCGCCCGGCGCACACCACGCGACGGACACCCACAGCTCGGCGTAGTCGCCGCGGTCGACCCGGGGCAGCCGCCAGGTGAGCCGGCCCCCGGTCCGCTCGACGGCGTCCCCGCCGACCAGCCGCGACCAGTACGGCGGCACGTGCTGCCCGGCCCGCGAGCACCGCCGCAGCAGCTCGGCCCCGGGGCCGCCGACGCTCACCACGGCGTCGGCGGTCTCGGCGGTGAAGGCGCTTTCCCAAGTCCGGTCCTCGTGCGGCGCGCCGGCCAGCTCGGCCTGGACGACGAACTCGCCGACGTCCTCCCGGGCCAGCACCCGCAGGACGGTGGTCTCGCGGGTGACGCCGGGCAGCCCGGACGCGGTGGTCCCGCAGAGCACGTCCAGCCGCACGGCCTGGTGCCGCCAGCGGCAGAGCCGCGCCCCGGACGCGAGGCCCCAGGTCAGCTCGGGTCTCCCGGGCACGTCCCAGCCACCGGCGCGGACGGCGAACCGCACGTCCCCGAGCGGGGTGACGACGTCGAGCGCCCGCGGAGCCGTCCGCGACAGGACTTCGGTGTCCAGCATGCCGACATCCTTACCCCGCGGGCCGACCAGCGAAAACGCGCTGGGCGAACGTCACCCGACCGGGCAGGATCGGCGGCACGGAGGAGGCCCGGAACCGCTTGCCGCCGGTGGGCGCGGTGATCCACCGCGACGGCCCGCAGCCGGACGCGCTGGAGGACATCGTCCACCATGGCCACCGTGCGGCCGTTCGCGTGCAGCCCACCGTGGTCAGAATGCGACGAAGAGTGACGAACTGAGTCACCCACTCGCGCATTGGTCCAGACAAGTGTTACCAAAAAGTGACCGAAGCACCGTTGAGCGGGAGCTACTTTGTTGTGACTCGCAACAAATGCCTCGTGGAATCCCCAACGGCGGAGGTGTCACGGCGTGAACCGGACCTTGGACAAGTTACGACGACGCGGCCCGGGCCTCGCGCTCGTCGCCTCGGCAGTGCTGGTGGCGGCCGGGCTGAGCGCCCCGGCCGCGCTGGCCGCGGACGACTACACGCAGAGCGTCACGCAGCCCAGTGCCAGCCAGGTGCAGATCAGCTTCACCCCGACGACCCCCGCGCTGTACGTGGACATCCACTACACCGGCGTGCCGGGCGTCGGCCAGCAGAACGTCCGGATGACCAACGGCTCCGGCACCTGGCGGACCACCGTCAACGGCCTGAGCAGCGGAAACGTCCTCGACTACTGGTTCACCTACGAGAAGAGCGGCCCGCAGTACGACACCCCGCACTTCAGCTACACCGTCGGCGGCGGCACGACGACGGTCGCGGCGCCGACGTTCAGCCCACCGGGCGGCACCTACTCGGCAGCCCAGACGGTGACGATCAGCAGCGCCACCGCGGGCGCGACCATCCGGTACACGGTGGACGGCTCGACGCCGACCGCGTCCTCCACGCTCTACAGCGGACCGATCAGCGTCCCGAACTCCCGCACGGTCAACGCGATCGCCCTCAAGTCCGGTTCGACGACGTCCCCGGTGTCGAGCGCGAGCTACACGATCGGCACGCAGGCCGGCTGTCCGACGCAGTCCGACACCCCGAACTTCGGGCCGAACGTGCGGATCTTCGACCCGGGCATGTCGGCGGCGACGATCCAGGCGCAGCTGGACACCGACTTCAACAACCAGAAGGACACGCTGACCGCGCAGATGGCGGACCGGCGCGTCGCGCACCTGTTCAAGCCGGGCACGTACAACAACGTGCACGACAACGTGGGCTTCTACACCTCCGTCGCCGGCCTCGGGCAGAACCCGGGTGACGTCCTGATCAACGGGGACGTCACGGTCGACGCCTTCAACGCCTCCGACAACGGCGTCGCGCTGCAGAACTTCTGGCGCTCGGCCGAGAACATGGCCGTCAACCCCTCCGGCGGCAACGAGCGGTGGGCGGTGGCGCAGGCCGCGCCGTTCCGCCGGATGGACGTCCGCGGCGGGCTGCAGCTGTACCCGGCGAGCTACGGCTTCGCCAGCGGCGGCTACATCGCCGACACGAAGGTGGCCGGCCAGGCCGCGTCGGTGTCGCAGCAGCAGTGGTACACCCGCGACTCGCAGCTCGGCAGCTGGAACGGCGGCGTCTGGAACATGGTCTTCTCCGGCACCAGCGGCGCGCCGGCGACCACCTTCCCGAACCCGCCCGAGACCACGCTCGCGACGACCCCGGTCTCGCGCGACGTGCCCTACCTCTACGTCGACGGCACCGGCAAGTACCGCGTGTTCCTGCCGTCCCTGCGCACCAACGCGTCCGGCCCGAGCTGGGCGAACGGCAGCACCCCGGGCACGTCGGCGCCGATGAGCCAGTTCTACGTCGTCAAGTCCGGCGACACGGCCGCGTCGATCAACAACGCCCTCTCCGCGGGCTGCAACCTGTTCTTCACGCCGGGCGTCTACCACCTCAACCAGACGCTCAACGTGACCCGCGCGAACACGACCATCCTCGGCATCGGCTACCCGACCCTGGTGCCGGACAACGGCGTCAACGCGATGCAGGTGTCCGATGTGGACGGCGTCCGGCTCAAGGGCCTGCTCTTCGACGCGGGCACGACGAACTCGCAGGCCCTGCTGACGGTCGGCCAGTCCGGCTCGTCGGCGTCGCACGCGTCGAACCCGACGACGGTCCAGGACGTGTTCTTCCGGATCGGCGGCGCGATCGCCGGCAAGGCGACGAACAGCCTGATCGTCAACAGCGCCAACACGATCATCGACCACATCTGGGCGTGGCGGGCCGACCACGGCAACGCGGGCACGTACGGCTGGAACACCAACACGGCCGACACCGGGCTCGTGGTGAACGGCGCGAACGTGCTGGCCACCGGCCTGTTCGTCGAGCACTACCAGAAGTACCAGGTGATCTGGAACGGCCAGGGCGGCCGGACGATCTTCTTCCAGAACGAGATGCCCTACGACGTGCCGAACCAGGCGTCGTGGAACGCCCCATCGGGTGTCGCCGGGTACGCCGCGTACAAGGTCGGGTCGAACGTGACGTCCCATGAGGCGTGGGGCCTCGGGAGCTACTGCTTCTTCGACACGAACCCGGCGGTGTCCAGCTACCACGCGTTCGAGGTGCCGAACACCAGCGGCGTCCGGTTCCACAGCCTGCTGACGGTGTCGCTCAACTACCGCGGCACGATCACGCACGTCATCAACGACACCGGCGGTGTCACGCCTTCGGGCACGGTGCCGGTCAACGTGGTCAGCTACCCGTAACCGGGTCCTCGGCAGCCCCCGCACCCGGCTCGGTGCGGGGGCTTTCCGTGCCTAGGGCTATATGCCACACCGCTGTGGCATTTTCGAGGAGGGCGGCGTCGAGGCCGAAATAGCCGCGTTCGGGCTTGGTGTCGGTGCGCTCGCGCCCGGCCGGAACGGCGGCCAGCCGCCAGGTTTCGGTGTCCCGCTGGAGTGCGCCTTCGTAGGTGTCCGGCGCCGGCTCGCCGAGGCCGATGGCTTTGCTGCGGCCGAGGCTGCCGGCGACGAACGCGTACCGGTCGCCGAGGAGGGCCCCGACGATCGCGCCCGCGCCGGCCCCCGAACGCTGCAGGTGACCGTTGTGCGCGAACACCAGCGTCGGGCCGCGGGGTGCCTCGATGGCCCGGATGTCCAGGAGGTTCTCGGCCATGAGCACCGCGCGCATGCCCGCGAGCCGCGAAATCCTGGTGTCCCGGTCGCCGGGCTGGGCGGACGCCGCGTGGTAGCGCAGCAGGCCGCGTCCCGCGACGGCGTGCACCTTGGCCCGCTCCCAGGCCGCGTCCCATCGGGGTGCGGCGGCGTGGAGGGCGACGAGCAGGTCGTCGGCGATGACCCGCAGCTCGCGGGCCTCGGGCGACGCGCCGGGCGACTGGGCCGGGTCGAGGATCGCCTCGGACCGGCTCCACCGCTCGTCGTCGCCGGTCAGCGCCGCGATGTCGACGTCCAGGCCGAGGTAGTCGCGGACGTGTTCGAGGTAGGTGCGCGGGCTGGGGGCGCTGAACATCTCGGTCGGGGCGTCGAAGCCGTGGAAGGTCAGCGGTTCTTCGGCGGTTTCGTTGTACTCGCGCAGCCACTTCAGCAGCTGCTGGTTGGCGGCCACTTCGCCCAGGTTGTGCGAGAAGCCGCCGTCGAGCGCGGCGACGCGGTCGGTCTCCAAGGCGATCGACCGGAAGCCGTGCTCGGCGAGCCGGGCGAAGAGGTCGTTGCGCAGCCACGCGCAGGCCGGCTCGAAGTGGGTCGGCTCGCCCAGCCCGAGCAGCTCGGCGGTGAAGTCGGTGAGGTCCATGTGGTTGAATCGTATCCTTGAAGACTCGGTTGAGACCTGCTGACCTCGCCCGCGAGCACGGCATCTCCACGCAGGCGGTCCGCAACTACGAACAGGACGGCTTCCTCCCGCCGGCGGCCCGCACCGCGAGCGGCTACCGGATCTACACCGAAGCACACGCGGCCGCCCTCCGCGCGTTCCTCTCGCTGGTCCCGGCCTACGGGCACGCCACCGCCGGCGGGATCATGCTCGCGGCCAACGACGGCGACCTCGCCCGCGCGCTGACGCTCGTCGACCGCGGCCACGAGCAGCTGCTCCGGGACCGCGAAACCCTCAACACGGTCCGCACGGCGATCGGGCACCTGACGACCGGGGCGGCACCCGGGCCGGCCGCCGCCGGCTGGTCGATCGGCGAGCTCGCGCACCGGCTCGGCGTCACGGCGGCGACCGTGCGGGCCTGGGAACGTGCGGGCATCCTGGTGCCTTCGCGGAACCGGGCGACCGGCCACCGGGTCTTCCAGGCGGCCGACGTCCGCGACGCCGAACTGGCCCACCTGCTCCGCCGCGGCGGCTACCCGCTGGCCCACATCGCGACGGTGGTCGAGCAGGTCCGCACCGCGGGCGGCACGGAGTCGCTGGCCGAGGCGCTCGAAACCTGGCAGGACCGGCTGACCGCCCGTGGCCTGGCGATGCTCGCCGCGGCCGCCCGCCTGGGCGAGTACCTAAGGGCGTGAACCCGGGTGCAGCCGGTCGTACTCGTGCGCGGCCGCGCGCTGGGTGCGCACGCCCAGGGCCTTCTCGCGGTCTTCGTCGTCGACCTCGTTGAGCCCGAGCTGCACGGCCACCCGGATCTGCTCGCGGTTGTCGCGGACCACGGCGGAGAAGAAGTCGTCGATCCGCGGGTCGAGGAGGACCTCCAGCAGCACGCGGAACGAGGTGTCGACGCAGGCGCGCACGATCTCGTCGTGGAAGGGCAGCCGCTTGAGCTTCCCGAGCTGCGGGTCCGCGGCGATCTTCTCGGCGATGATCGAGCGCAGCTCGTCCTTGTGCGCCCCGAGCGACTTGGCCAGGTTTTCCGGGTAGTTGCCGGTTTCGAGCACCTTGACGACCTCGTCGAGCACGGCGATGGTCACCGGTTTCTTGATCGCCTTCACGATCGGCTCGGACAGCTTGTCGACGAGCCGGTAGGTGAACTGCTCGCCGACGGCCCGGTCCGCGGCCCGCCCGATCCGCACGAGCAGCAGGACGACGCTGATGAACTTGTGCGCGGCCATGGCGGGGTGCGCGACCGGGATCATGGCGAACAGCTCGTACCAGTTGCGCACGAGGAACTTCCGCGCCCACCGCCGTTTCCGCCACCGCCACAGGAACTCGAGCAGGAAGATCCCGCAGATCCCGCAGTCGACGGAGAAGATGACGAGCCCGACATCGCGCGCGGGCGGGCTGAGCACCATGAACCCGAGCAGCCCGACCGAACCGGCGGCGAGCACCAGCATGATCCAGTCGTCGGCGCGCACGTTCCCGGGCAGCACGCCGCTGTTGAGCTCGGGTTCACTCGTGACCATGCCCGATGATGGCACGGACGGCGCTGTTGAGCTGGGTAGGCACTTCCTGCTTTCCGGGGGCTCCGGGTGGCGGAGCCCCCGGCCCGGGGCGAAGCCCCGGCATGAGCACTGTCGAGTTTTTGTCCACTTTTCGTCACGCCCAACGCTCGCCCGATGCGGCATTGTGGACGGTGGCGGTCATGGCGAGGAGGAGCATGGAGCGGACACCGCACAGCCGGCTCGCTCCGGTGCACGGGGAAGCGGCTGGTGGTTCAAGAAGCGGGCTGCCAGCCCACGCCGTAGGACCGCGCCGGCCGCAGCTCGCGGAAGCTGGTGTGCACCTCGCCCGCGTTGTCGAGGAAGAGCGGCTTGCGCGCGGTCAGCGGGTCCTGGGCGTCCTTGGAGAATTCGCCGTCGATGCGCCAGACGCGCTGCGGTGGCTGCCGCCGGTCGAACCGGACGTTGAGGTCGAAGCTCTCGCACGGGAATTCCGGCGTGCAGCAGTAAAACGGCGAGGGCAGCTCGTCGACCCGGATGCGGAAGAAGAACTCGTGCTCGTCACCCGCGTCCAGCGGCTGCGGCGGGCGCAGGCTGAACGCGACCCGGGACGAGCTGACCATCCGCACCGAATGCACCTCACCGCCGGCGACGACGTCGATGCCCAGGCCCGAAAGGTCCGGCTGGACGGTGGTGCTCGCCGGCCGGGCGAGGGAGATCGCGTGCTCGACGTCGGCGAGCCCGGCGACGTGGCTGACCACCCGGCGCGTCTCGAAGACCTCGGCGGCCGCCACCCCGGTCAAGGTCAGCCGGACGGCCAGCGCCGACGTGTGCCAAGGGCCGTCGTCGCTGATGAGCGAGCCGCCGTAGGGCGACGGCGCACCGTACGCGGCCTCGGCGATCAGGTAGATGACGTCGTCGGCGCGGCGCTGCATCGTGCGCACGTTCCGGTCGGCGCCCGTGCCCAGCAGTTCGAGGCGCTGGGTGTAGCGCTCGTTCGGGCCGGTGCCGAACCCCAGGACGATCCGCGCCGTGCGCCGCTGCGATTCGGGCAGCTTCTCGATCAACCGGCGAAGCGTTTCGACCACCTTGCCGCGAACCGTTCCCGGAGTGTCTTCTTCGTCGACACCACACACTTCGCGCAACTGTTCCCCGACGAGCGCAGGCAGGGTCTTCGCTTGGACGCCGAGCCCCTTGCGAAGCAGTTTCAGCTCCGCTGAGAGAGCGTTGATCTTCGCTTCGGCCGCCTCCTGAGCCAAGCCGTCACCTCCGTCTTGGTCGTTGCGTGGAAGTCTACCCACCTCCGGCCCGCTCCACGACGCCATCACCTGTTTCCCGCCGTTTCCCGTTCCGGGAAACCGCGCAGGTCAGCGATTTCCTTTGAGAGGCAACGGGAAACGTCTCCCGCCGGGCAATTCGCCGGGTCAAGCTTGGTTCGCCGGAATCCTCCGGCACCCAAGGAAGCCACCGCGGGAAAACCGCGGTGACGGTGATCCGGAAAGGGGAACGCGATGCACACGCACCTCATCATCGTGCTCGGCCAGCTGGTCTCCCTGCTGGGCTGACCAGTGACTCGCCGGCGGGCCCGGGCCGCCGGCGGACCTTCCCCCCGTTCACCGATTACAGGATGATCGACCCATGCCGGACTTTGGAGCGGAATTGAAGCGTCGACGGATGTCGGTCGGCATGTCACTGACCGGACTCGCTGCGTCCGTCCATTTCACCAAGGGCTACCTCAGCAAGGTGGAGAACGGCAAGGCCCGCGTGAACCGCGAGCTCGCCAAGGCCTGCGACCAGGCACTGGGAGCGGGCGGAGAACTGCTCGCCCTCGTCGCGGAATCGGCATTCCCCGCCCGCCGCAGCGCCGGCGGCATCGTCGGGCTGCCGGACAGCGGCCGGTACTTCGTCGGCCGCGAAACCGAACTGGAGACGCTTTCCGCGCTGCTGCGCGGGCGGGACAGCGCCCGGGTCGGGGTGGTGCACGGAATGGCGGGCGCGGGCAAGACGGCGCTGGCCGTCGCCGCCGCCCGGCAGGTCGCGGAGACCTTCCCGGACGGCTGCCTGTTCTTCGATCTCCGGGGCCACACTCCCGGCGCCGTCGAGCTGTCGCCGGGCGAAGCGCTGCACCGGCTGCTGCGGCTGCTGGACGTCTCGGCCGACCAGCTCCCGGCCGACGAAGACGGCCTGGCCAACCTGGTCCGAGACCAGCTGCGCGGGCGGCGGATGATCCTCGTGCTGGACAACGTCCGGTCCGCCGAGCAGATCCGGGCCATCGCCGACGGCGAGACGTCGTCGCGGATCCTGGTGACCAGCCGCGGCCGGCTGCCGGCGCTCGACGACGCCTGGCACTTCCCGGTCGGCGTGCTGCCGCTGGGCGACTCCGTGCGGCTGCTGCGGTCCGTCGCCGGCGACCACGCGCCGGCCGACGACGAGGTGGCGACCGAGATCGTCCGGCACTGCGGGCAGTTGCCGCTCGCGGTCCGGATCGTCGCGGCCCGGTTCATCGCGGGCGGCTGGACGGCGGCGAAGCTGCGTGACCGGCTGGCCGACGAGACAACCCGCCTCGGCGCGCTGGAGGACGGCGAGCGAAGCGTCGCCACCGCGTTCGCCGTCTCGTACGAAGCACTGCCCGGCGACCAGCGGCGGTTGCTGGGCCTGCTCGCCCTGCACCCCGCGGCGGCCGCCGAGACGAGCGCCGTCGAAGCGCTCGGCGGTCTCGACGCAGGCGAAACGGATCGGCTGGTCGACCGGCTGCACGACGCCCACCTGGTCGTCCGCGACGAACGCGGGTACGTCGAGCTCCACGACCTGATGCGCACCTTCGCGGCGAAGCACGCGTTGCCCCAGCTGGACGCGGAGGACCGCGAAGTCGCCGTACGCCGGCTGGTCGAGCACCTCGTCGCGCTGACGGTGGCGGCCGACGAGCTCGCCGAGCCGTACCGCTTCCGCCCGCCGACCGGCCTGCCGGCCCCGGCCGTCACGCCGTTTTCGGACGCCGAAAGCGCACTGGCTTGGCTGGGCGCACAGTGGCCGACGCTCGCGGACATCGTCGATACCGCGGCCCGCCACGGGTTGCACGACCGCTGCTGGCAGCTGGCGTTCGTGCTCCGGGCGTTCTTCTTCCGCGAAAAGCTGTTCGAGCCGTGGATCCGCACGCACGAGCGAGCACTGGAGGCGGCCCGCGCGGCGGCCGACCCGAGCGCGACGGGCATGATCCTCAACAACCTCGGCATGGCCCACATCGAGGCCGGCCGCCCCGACGAGGCGGTCCGCTTCCACCAGCAGGCCCAGGCGGAGTTCGCCCTGGCCAGGGACGACCGGGGCACGATCGACGCGCTGTCCAGCTTGGCGTGGGCGCGCCTGTACCGCGGCGAAGCGGAAGCAGCCTTGCCCGAATTGATGACGGTGCTGGAGGTGTACCGCCGCACGGGCCGCACCCGCAACGTGGTGATCGCACTGCGCGGAATCGCCCTCGCTTCGGTGGCCCTGGACCGGTTCCCCGAGGCCCTGGCGGCGGCTTCGGAGGCGTCGGAGCTCGCTCAGCTGCCGGTGGACCGGGCGATGTCGGTCAACTGCGAGGCCTGGGTGCACTTCCGCGCGGGCCGCTGGGAGGAGGCCGCGCGCAGCTACCACCTGGCGGCCGAGGTGGCCGACGACGCGGGGAACGAGTACGAGCGGGCCAGGGCGTTGACAGGCTTGGGAAACACGGCGGCGGCCCGCGGAGACCGCGCGGAGGCAGAGCGCTGGTGGGCCGAGGCGGCGGCGTACCGGGTCACCCTCAACCCGGCGGTGCTGGGCGAGGCCGAGTACCGGGATCGGCCGGCGTTCGCGGAGTGAGCCTCACCCTCTCCGGCCGTCGTGAGTGGTAAGGCGGGTTAGAACCCGCCTTACCACTC
>NZ_JBSGBK010000118.1:0-23195 GCF_053601215.1 Amycolatopsis sp. NPDC004772 | reverse complement strand
GTCCGCGGTCTGCGCGTCCGGGACGCTGTAGCGGACGCCCCGGTCGGAGATCAGCTGGATCGCGCCCTTGCCGAAGCTGGCCTTGCCGGTGGCGGCCAAGGCCATCGCCGCCGGCCGGCCGCACGGTCCCGGTGAGCCGCTGAACACCCCGCTCGTTGCCACCAGCACGTACCAGGCCGGTGGCGACTTCGCGTACGCCCGCGGGGACGGGACGCCGACCTGGCACGCGCTCGAGGAAGCCGTCGGAGCGCTGGAAGGCGGCCACGCGACGGCCTTCGCGTCCGGCGTCGCCACCCTGTCCGCGGTGCTGGACCTGCTGCCGGTCGGGTCGCGGGTGGTGGTCCCGACGTTCAGCTACGCCGTCACGCGCGGCGTGCTGGCCCACGCGCAGAAGCTCGGCAAGCTCGCCGTCACCGAGCTGGAGCCGGCCGACACCGCGGCCTGGGTGGCCGAGGCCGCGACGTCGGACCTGGTCTGGCTGGAGTCGCCGACCAACCCGACCCTCGACGTGATGGCCATCGAGCCGATCGCCGCCGCCGCGCGCGGCCGGGTCGTCGTCGACAACACCTTCGCCACGCCGTTGCAGCAGCGGCCCCTGGAGCTGGGCGCGGACGTCGTCGTGCACAGCGCGACCAAGCTCATCGGCGGGCACAGCGACCTGCTGCTCGGCATCACCGTCGCCAAGGACCCGGCCGTGGCCGAGGAGCTGAAGGGTGCGCGGACGCGGGTCGGGTCGACGCCGGGCGCCCTCGAAGCCTGGCTCGCGCTGCGGGGGCTGCGGACCATGCCCGTCCGGCTCGCGGAGCAGTCCCGCACCGCCGCCCTGCTGGCCGAGCGGCTCGGCGGGCACCCCGCGGTCCGGCGGGTGCGCTACCCGGGCTTCGGCATGATGGTCGCCTTCGAGCTCGCCGACGCCGAGACGGCGGACCGCTTCTGCGCGTCGGTCCGGCTGATCCGGTCGGCGACCAGCCTCGGCGGCGTCGAGAGCCTGGTCGAGCGGCGGGCCTGGCTGGCGGGCGAGGAGCGCGTCCCGCCCGGGCTGATCCGGTTCAGCGTCGGCCTGGAAGATCCCGACGACCTTTGGGACGACTTGGTGATCGCCCTACCGGAGTAACGCGCGCCGCCGAATCGTCGATAGTCGCGACATCGCAGGTCAACGCGTTGGGAGTGGCATCGTGGGCAGAACGCTGAGCAGGGTGGCCGGGGTTGTTTTCGCGGGTGCGCTCGCCACCTTCGCCGCCGCGCCCGCCGCGCTGGCGGACACGGAAACCAGCACGTCACCCACGGAAACCACGACGTCCACTTCGGAGTCGCCGACGTCGAGCAGCCCGACGAGCACGACGGCGCCGTCGACCACTCCGGCCACCTCGACACCGGCAGCCCCGTCGTCGGCGCCGAGCACGCACGGTGACGTCAAGACCACCGAAAAGCGGATTGCGCCCAAGGCGGAGCCCGAGGTCAAGGGCGACACCCAGGAGCTCCCGCCGAAGGACGACTACCAGGACAACGTCGGGCACGGCTTCGTCGGTCTCGGCGGCGAGGGCGTCCTGGTCATCGCCTGCGCGGCCGGGAAGCCGGGCGAAATCGCCACCCAGTACCTGAGCGTCACCGGCGGCCCCGACCAGGACGAGGCCGACGGCCGCCTGTGGAACTACTCGGTGCGCGTCGTCGACGCCCCGGCCGGCACGACCACCGCCAAGTTCAGCTGGACCTGCGGCGGGGTCGAGGGCAACGGCGTCGTGGAGTTCGAGCAGGAACAGCCGCCGACCTCGACCGTGACCGCGACGGCCACGAGCACCGTCACGAGCACGGTCACGTCCACCGCCCCGGCCTTGAGCACCGCGCCGGTCACCACCGCGACCAGCTCCGCGTCCGCCGGCAACGCCGCTCCGAAGGCCCAGGTCAAGGTCGCGCCCAAGGGCGGGGTCGAGACCGGCTTCGGCGGCACGGCCCGGTGACGGTCCGCCGGGCGGGCGTCGCGCTCGCCCTGGTGCTGGCCCTGGCCGGGTGCGGCACCGCCGAGCCGCCGAAAGCCGCGCCACCCGCCCCGGTTCCGTCGTCGGTGCCGGTGTCCGTGCCGTTCAAGGGACTGCGCCCGACCTCGGTGAAGATCCCGAAGATCGGCGCGGAGTCCAGCCTGCTGGCGGTCGCCGTGAAGCCGGACGGTTCGATTTCCGTGCCGTCGGTGCACACGCCGATGCAGGCCGCCTGGTACAAATTCTCGCCGGTGCCCGGCGACGTCGGCCCGGCGATCGTGCTCGGGCACGTCGACGGCGACAAGAAACCGGGTATCTTCTTCAAGCTGAAGGAGCTCGTGCCCGGTGACGAGGTGGACGTCGACCGCAGCGACGGGAAGAAGCTGAAGTTCGTCGTCGACCGCGTCACCCAGGTCCCGAAGGAAACGTTCCCGCGCGAAGCCGTCTACGGGAACAGCAGCGCACCGGAACTGAGGCTCATCACCTGCGGTGGGGCGTTCGACCACGCCGAACACAGCTACAAGGACAACATCGTCGTCTACGCGAAGCTCGCGGACTGAAAGCGCTGCCGGGGTCACTGTCCGATGTGGATTCCGCTGGGCCCGAACGTTACCGGTTTCCGCAGTGGTCTTCTTCACGCGGAAATGGTTTCCGGTACATACCAGTAATGGGGCAGGATGTCCGAGTCGCCTGATCTTGTGCTTCGGAGCACCGGGCGGCTCGCGTAGTGGGGGTCATTGCGCGTTTCCTTCCCTGGGAGTCACCTTGAAGAAGACCCTGGGCCGTCTCGCGGGCGCTGTGCTCGCGGGGGCCCTGCTCACGCTCACCGTTTCGCCGGCCGCGCTCGCGCAGGAAGCTCCGGTCGTCTCGACGACCGAAGCCGCGCCCACGACCACCACCGGGGCGCCCACGACGACGGAGGCGCCCCCGAGCACCTCGTCCTCGCAGCCCACCACGCAGCCGACTTCGTCGCAGCCGACGTCCGAGCCGACGTCGACCGGCACCGGCACGCCGACCTCGGGCAAGCCGACCCGGCCGACCACGCCGACCACCGAGCCGACCGATCCGTTCCCGCACGGTGACGACTACATCGACGACGTCGCGTACGCGTGGGAGTTCGACGGCGGCGTCGGCATCCTGGTCATCGCCTGCGCGAAGGGCGAGCCGCGCAACGTCAAGGCCAACGACTTCACCGTGGCCGCCGGCCCGTACCAGGACGAGGCCGACGGCCGCTACTGGGGCTTCGACATCCAGCTCAACGAGGGCAAGCACCTGACCGACGACACCGAGGTCTCCTGGGTCTGCGAAGGCAAGCCGGTCACCCGCCCGGTCGGCCACGGCGGTGGCTCGGCCACCGTCGGCGGCCAGGTCAAGGTGACCCCGAAGGCCGGCGGTGTCGAGACCGGCGGCGGCGCGACGGCCCGGTCCTGACCGCATGACCAAGCAGTTCCGCCGCGGCGGCCGCGTGCTCGCGGCCGCACTGGCGCTGTCCTTCGCCCTGGCCGCCTGCGGGACCCCGGACCCGCAGGCGGCGCCGCCGGCGTCGTCCGCACCGTCCTCGCCGCCGGTGACCAAGCCGTTCGCCGGCCTGCGCCCGACGCAGCTGAACATCCCGAAGATCGGCGCGCAGTCGTCACTGGTCTCGGTGCTGCCGAAGGCCGACGGCGGGATCTCCGTCCCGTCGGTGCACACGCCGATGCAGGCGGCCTGGTACAAGATGTCGCCGGTGCCCGGCGAGACCGGTCCGGCGGTCCTGCTCGGCCACGTGGACGGCGACAAGAAGCCCGGCATCTTCTTCAAGCTGAAGGAGCTCGCGCCGGGTGACGAGGTGGACGTCGACCGCAGCGACGGCAAGAAGGTGAAGTTCGTCGTCGAGCGCGTGGAGCAGGTGCCGAAGGAGACGTTCCCGCGGGACGCGGTCTACGGCAACAGCGACAAGCCGCAGCTGCGGCTGATCACCTGTGGTGGCGCCTTCGACCACGCCGAGCACAGTTACAAGGACAACGTCATCGTGTACGCGAAGCTAGCCGACGCCTGAGCCCGGGTACGGGAACTCCGGCTTCCATTCGGTGCCCGGGCAGACCCAGCGGCGCATACCCGCGTCGCAGACGGCGTATCCCCAGTTGATCAGGTTGTCCTGCAGCTTCTCGGGCAACCTGGTCAGCCGGGTCTTCGTCTCGGCGAGCCGCCGGGTCTGCTCGACCGGGGCCGGCAGCGCGTCCGGCAGTTCGAAGTTTTCGATGTCGCTGTAGGTCGCCCAGTACGTCCCGGCGTACGTCTTGTCCTCGTAGGACTTCAGCAGCGAGCCGGTGCGCAGCTCGCGGACCTGGTTGTCCATCACGGTCAGCACGCGCAGCAGCTGCATCGGCCAGTTGTGCGCGGGCTCGGCCTCGTGCTTCATCTTCTTCCCGGCGTCGCTGACCAGGACGGTCGCCCGCTGGTTCTCGATCGGGTCGAGACCGAGGTTGTCGTACACGCCCGCGTCGCTCAGCACGATCTTGCGGTCCGGCTTGGCCGGATCCGGGATCACCACCGGCGAGAGCAGCGGCGGGAACGCCGAGGACGCGGCGACCGCGGTGGCGAGCGGGACCTGCCCGTGCGGGCCCGGCTGCCGGAAGAACCACCACAGCGAGCCGTCCTGCAGGCTGGTCGCGGTGAACACGAAGTTCGGCCCGGCCGGGTCGAGGTCCGCGAGGCGGCAGTCGCCGAAGAGGTGCTTCGCGTAGCGGCGCGCGAGTTCTTCGCCCGCGCTGCGCCACGGCATGACCATCGCCTTGAGCGTGACCGGGACGTCGAGGTGGGTGCGGGCCAGCTTCCGGATCGGCGCCACGACCTCCTTGCCGAAGTTCTCCGCGACGCCGTCGGCGCCGAACCACAGCCGGTTCCACGCGTGCGCCAGCACCCCCGCCGCGATCGAACCGCCGGAGACGCTGGAGACGGTGGTCAGCTTCGGCAGCCAGCCGAGCTCGTTGAGCCGCCAGAGCGCGCCGGCGTGGAAGAGCATTGCGCGGTAGCCGCCGCCCGAGAGCGCGAGGCCGACGCCGTCCCGTTTCGCCGAGTCCACGCGGCCGAGTCTATGACCGCAGCAATGGGGTGAGCAGAGGCCGTTGCCCGGCGGGGACGTATTCGGCGTAGTTGTCGTACAACGCCTGCTTCGCGAGGTGGGCCGCGCCGCCGCCGTCGGCCGCGCGGATCGCGTCGAGCACCTCGGCGTGGTGGGCGAGCCACGCGCGCATCAGCGACGTCCGGTTGCTGGCGTGCTCGAGCTTGTCCTCGATCAGTTCCAGCACCACCCCGCGCACGACTTCTTCGCTGACCACCAGCAGGGGATTGCGGGAGATGCGCGCGATCACCTCGTGGAATGCGACGTCGGCGCGGCTGAACTCGGCATAGCCGCGGGAGACGCCTTCGCGCATCGACTCCAGGGCCGCGTCGAGGCCGGTCAGGTCGTCCTCGGTGCGGAGCTCGGCGGCGAGCAGGTGCGCCGAGCCGTCGAGGATCATCCGGAACTGGAGCAGCTCGGCGAGCCCGACGTGGTCGGCGCGCGCGAGCCGGTGCATCGAGCGGTGGAGCGCGGCGGGCGAGGCGGCCAGCACCTCCGGGCCGCGCGGGTCCCCGGGCCGCGACCGGATCATCTCGGCCGCCTGCAGCACGCGCAGGGCTTCGCGAATCGTCGAGCGGCCGACGCCGAACTGCGTCATCAGCTCGCGCTCGCTCGGCAGGCGTTCCCCCGGCTTGAGCGCGCCGCTGACCACGGCCTGCTCGATCTGCTCGACGACCCGCTCGTACGCGCGGACCGGAGCCACCGGTTCGAACCGCATCCCTTGACCTCGCCGTCCGCTCGGTGCAGGCTACTGGTCAGACCAGTGTACTTATCTGGAGGCCGAATGAAAGCCCGGATTCCCGTGGTGGCAGCGGCGCTGCTGCTCGTGGTGTCCGGCTGCTCGGCCGGCTCGTCCGCGAGCGTTTCCGCAGGTCCGGACACGCTTTCCGTCGGCTTCACGGCGGAGCCGGCGAACTTCGACTTCACCCGCACCGACGGTGCCGCCATCCCGCAGGCCTTGCTCTACAACGTCTACGAGGGCCTGGTGAAGCTCGACGCCCAGGGCAAGGTCGTCCCGCTGCTCGCGAAGTCGTGGACGATCAGCCAGGACCGCAAGACCTACGACTTCCAGCTGCAGCAAGGCGTCAAGTTCAGCAACGGCGCCCCCTTCACGGCCGAGGACGTCAAGTTCTCCCTGCTGCGCGTGAAAACCGACTGGACGATCTCGATCAAGGCGACCATGGACGTCGTCGACCACGTCGACGTCGTGGCGCCGGACCACGCGCGGGTCGTGCTGTCGAAGCCGTCCAACGGCTGGCTGTTCAGCCTCACCAGCCGGCTCGGCGCGATGTTCAGCCCGACCGGCGTCGCCGACCTGGCGAACAAGCCGGTCGGCACCGGGCCGTACGTCGTGTCGGCTCGCAAGCGCGGCGACTCGGTGGTGCTGAAGGCGAACCCGGCCTACTGGGGCCGGAAACCGGCGTACTCGACGGTGGTCCTCAAGTACATCAAGGACCCGACCGCGCTGAACAACGCGTTGTTCAGCAACGGCATCGACGTCATCTCCGCGATCACCGCGCCCGACTCGATCCCGCAGTTCCAGGCCGACGACCGGTTCCAGGTCGTCCAGGGCACGACGAACTCCGAGGTCACCCTCGCCATGAACAACGCGCGGCCGCCGCTGAACGACGTCCGCGTGCGCCAGGCCCTGACCTACGCGATCGACCGGAAGGCGTTGCTGGACACGGCGTGGGCCGGCCGCGGCACGCTGATCGGCAGCATGGTCCCGCCGACCGACCCGTGGTACGAGGACCTGTCGAACGCCTACCGCTTCGATCCCGCGCGGGCCAAGGCGTTGCTGTCCGAAGCCGGCGTGACGAACTTGAGCCTGCGGCTGCGGATCCCGAACCTGCCGTACGCGGTGTCGGCCGCGCAGGTCGTCCAGTCGCAGCTCGCCGACGTCGGGGTCCGGACCACGATCGAGCCGCTCGACTTCCCGGCGGTGTGGCTCAAGCAGGTGTTCACCGACCACGACTACGACCTGTCGATCATCCAGCACGTCGAAGCCAGGGACATCACGACGTTCGGGAAGCCGAAGTACTACTGGGGCTACGACAGCAAGCGCGTCCAGCAGCTGCTCGCCGAAGCCGACAGCGGGACGCCGGAGCAGCAGGTCGCGGACATGAAGCAGGTGGCGCGGCAGCTGAACACCGACGCGGCCGCGGACTGGCTGTTCCTGTTCCCCAACGTGATCGTCGCGAAGGCCAAGGTCGGCGGGTTCGTCCGGAACCAGGTCAGCGAGTCGTTCGACCTCACCGGGCTGGCGCCGCGATGACGGCCAGGGTGCTGCGCCGGGTGGCGATCTTCGTGGTCAGCGTGCTGGCCGCGTCCATCGTCGTGTTCCTCTTCATGGCCGTGCTGCCGGGTGACCCGGCACAGGTCGCGCTCGGCGTCAACGCGACGCCGGAGCTGCTGGCCAAGACGCGCACGGAGTTCGGCATCGACCGCCCGCTGGTCACGCAATACGTCGACTGGATCGGCGGCGTCCTCCACGGCGACTTCGGCCGCTCGTACGTCACGCGCGACGCGATCGGCCCGCAGCTGCTCGACCGCCTCGGCGTCACGCTCTGGCTGGTCGGCGCGGGCATGCTGGTGGCGCTGGTGATCGCCGTGCCGGCCGGGACGTTCGCCGCGGTGAAGCACCGGAAGGCGTCGGGGGCGAGCGTCTCGGGGCTGTCGCAGATCGGCGTCGCGATCCCCGCATTCCTGGCCGGGATCATCCTCGTGCAGATCTTCGCCGTGCAGCTGCGCTGGCTGCCTTCCGGTGGGTGGACACCGCCGAACCAGGACTTCGGCGAGTTCTTCCGCGGGCTGATCCTCCCGGCGTTGTCGCTCGGCCTGGTGCAGGGCGCGGTGTTGACGCGCTACGTGCGTTCCGCCGTCCTCGACACGCTCGGCCAGGACTACCTGCGCACCGCGCGGTCCAAAGGTCTCCGCCCGGGGCAGGCGTTGGTGCGCCACGGCTTGCGCAACGCGTCGGTGCCCGTGGTCACCGTGCTGGGCCTGCAGCTGGCGACGCTGCTGATCGGCGCGGTCGTCGTCGAGCGAGTGTTCGTGCTGCCCGGCCTCGGTTCGATGCTGCTGGATGCCGTCTCCGCGCGTGACCTGCTGACCGTGCAGGGGATCGTGCTGGTCCTGGTGGCCGGTGTGCTGCTGGTCAACTTCGTCGTCGACGTCCTCTACACCGTGCTCGACCCCCGATTGCGAGGTTCGTGATGCGCAATCTGGTGCTGGGCGGGGTGCTCGTCGGCCTGGTCGTGCTGGCCGCGCTGCTGTCGTTCGCGTGGACGCCGTTCGACCCGGTGAAGGTCGACGCGGCCCACCGGCTGCTCGGCTTCACCGGCTCGCACTGGTTCGGCACCGACAAGTTCGGCCGCGACCTGCTCAGCCAGCTCATGGTCGGCGCCCGCACGACGTTGTACGTCGGAGTCGTCGCGGTCGGCATCGCCGCGGTGATCGGGACGCCGCTGGGCATCCTGGCCGGGATGTCGCCGCGGTGGCTCGGCGAGTTCGTCATGCGCGTCAACGACCTCGTGCTCGCGTTCCCCGCGCTGCTGCTGGCCATCATGTTCGGCGCGGTGTTCGGGGCGGACACGCTGACCGCGATGGTCGCCATCGGCATCGCGACCATCCCGTCGTTCGCGCGGATCGCCCGGTCCGGGACGCTGCAGGTGATGAGCACCGAGTTCGTGCTGGCGGCCCGCGCGGGCGGCCGGTCGCGGCTGAACATCGCCGTGCGGCACGTGCTGCCGAACATCTCCGGCCTGCTGATCGTGCAGGCGTCGGTGTCGTTCGCGATCGCCGTCCTCGCCGAAGCGGCCCTGTCGTTCCTCGGCTTCGGCACCCGGCCGCCGACCCCGTCGTGGGGGCGGATGCTGCAGGAGTCCCAGGAACTGCTGACCGTGCAGCCGCGGCTGGCGCTGGTGCCGGGCATCGCGATCGCCGTCGCCGTGCTCGGCTTCAACCTCCTCGGCGACGGCCTGCGCGACCGCCTGGACCCCCGATTGGCGGCCCGCGTATGACGCTCTCGGTGCGTGGCCTCGGCGTTTCTTCTCTCATCCGGGACGTCTCCTTCGACATCGGCGCCGGCGAGCGCGTCGGCCTGATCGGGGAGTCCGGCTCCGGGAAGTCGCTGACGGCGTTGTCGATCATGGGCCTGCTGCCCGAGGAGCTGCCCGCGTCCGGTTCGGTGACCCTGAACGGCCGTGAACTGCTCGGGATGTCCGAAAAGGACTTGTCCCGGTTGCGCGGCGACGAGCTGGCCATGGTGTTCCAGGAGCCGATGACGGCGTTGAACCCGGCCATGCGCGTCGGCCGCCAGGTCACCGAGCCCGGCCGGATCCACGGCCGCCGGCACCGCGCCGAGGACCTCCTCGACGCGGTGGGCCTGCCGGACACCGCCCGCGCGTACCCGCACCAGCTCTCCGGCGGCCAGCGCCAGCGGGTCGTGCTCGCGATGGCCCTGGCCAACGAGCCGTCGCTGCTGATCTGCGACGAGCCGACGACCGCCCTCGACGTCACCGTGCAGGCCCAGATCCTTTCGCTCATCAAGACGTCACTGCCCGCCGAGAGCGCGTTGCTGTTCATCACGCACGACCTCGCTGTCGTGGCCTCGGTGTGCGAGCGCGTACTGGTGATGCTGGACGGCGAGATCGTCGAAGCGGGCTCGACACGCGAAGTGCTGACATCGCCTTCGCACGCCTACACGCGGAAGCTCCTGGAGGCTTCGGACCTGGAGGCGCGCCGATGAGCACCATCGAAGTCCGCGACCTCGAACGCCACTACGCCCGGCGGAACGTGCACGCCTTGCGTGGTGTCAGCTTCGACGTCGAGGCCGGGCAGCGGTTCGGCATCGTCGGCGAGTCCGGTTCCGGCAAGTCGACGCTGGTCCGGCTGCTGGCGGCGCTCGACAAGCCGACCGCCGGCACGGTGGCGTTCCACGGCCGGCGGATCGACCACCTGCCGGAACGCCGCCTCGGCTTCCTGCGCTCGGAACTGCAGATCGTCTTCCAGGACCCGATGGGCTCGCTCGACCCGCGGATGCGGGTCCTCGACATCGTTTCCGAGCCGCTCGGCCGCCGGGAGCCGGATCGCGTCGCCGAGCTGCTCGCCGCCGTCGGCCTGCCCGCGGACGCGGCCGGGCGCTACCCGCACCAGTTCTCCGGCGGCCAGCGGCAGCGGATCTCCATCGCCCGCGCGCTGGCGCCGAACCCGAGCGTGCTGATCGCCGACGAGCCGGTCAGCGCGCTCGACGTCTCCGTGCGCGGCCAGATTCTCGACCTGCTCGATGCGCTGGTCGAACAATTCGCGCTCACCCTGATCTTCGTGTCGCACGACCTCGGCGTCGTCCGGCACGTGTGCGACCGGGTCGCGGTGATGCGCCGCGGCGAGATCGTCGAGCTCGGCGACGTCGGCCAGGTCTACGACGCGCCCCAGCACGAATACACGCGGGAACTCCTCGAAGCCGCGCCGAACCTGCGCGCGGAACTCGCCCGGCTGCGCGGAGGTGACGATGCCTGAGTACCCCGATGGCCTGCCGATCGGCGACGGCTGGGTGTCCACTGTGGATACCGAAGAAATCGTTTTCCCCTACGACGGGAGCGTGGTCGGCACGGCGCCGGTCGGAACGCCTTCGCTGGCGCGCCGGGCCGTCGACGAGGCTGTCGCCGTCGCGCGCGAAGTGGCTTCGCTGCCTTCGCGGGTACGGCGGTGGCTGCTCAACGACGTCGCCGCGGCGATCCGGTCCCGCCGCGTGGAGTTCGAGGACCTGCTCGTGCTGGAGACCGGCAAGCCGCTGGTCGATTGCCGCGTCGAGGTCGAACGCACGATCGTCACCTGGGAGGCCGCCGCCGAGGAGGTCTCCCGGCTGCACGGTGAGACCGTGCCACTGGACCTCCTGCCGTCCGGGGATGGCCTGGTCGGGTTCTGGAAGCGCAAGCCGATCGGTGTCGTCGTCGGCATCGCGGGCTTCAACTACCCGCTGCTGCTGGCGTCCCACAAGATTGCGCCCTCGATCGCCGCGGGCTGCCCGGTGATCGTCAAGCCCGCGCCCCAGACACCGTTGGCCACGCTCCGGCTGGTCCACCTCGTGCGTTCGCTCGCGCCCGTGCCCGCCCTGGTCCAGCTGGTCACCGGCGATGCTTCGGTGGGGGCCGCGCTGACGACGGACCGCCGGATCGGCGCGGTCTCGTTCACCGGCTCGGCCGCGGTCGGTCACCGCATCGCCCGCGACGCGGCCCCGACGAAAACCCTGCTGGAGCTGGGTTCGAACGCGGCGCTCGTGGTGGCCGGAGACGCCGACCTCGACGCGGCTGTGGACGCCGTGCTGCGCGGCGGGTTCTACGCGTCCGGCCAGGCCTGCATCTCGGTGCAGCGCGTGCTGGTCGTCTCGTCGGTGGCCGCGGAGTTCACCGATCGCCTGCTGGCGCGGCTCGACGAGGTCGTCGTCGGCGATCCGCGGGACGAGAAGACGCGGGTGTCCGCACTGATCGACCCGGCCTCCACCGAGCGCGTCGCCGCGTGGATCGAAAAGGCCGGCGGCCGCCGGTTCGGCGGGGGTGTCGACGGCACGGTGCTGCGGCCGACCGTCCTCCTCGACGTCCCGGACGGCGTCGAAGCCTGGGACGAGGAGATCTTCGGCCCGGTCGTCTGCGTCCGCACGGTGTCCGATGTGGACGAAGCCTTCTCCGCGGTCAACGCGTCCCGCTACGGCCTCCACGCCAGCGTCTACAGCAAGTCCCTGCACACGGCGTTCCGCGCGCTCGACGAGCTGGAGGTCGGCGGGGTCGTCGTCAACGAAGTGCCCGGCTTCCGCTCGGACACGATGCCGTACGGCGGCGTGAAGGACTCCGGCATCGGCCGCGAGGGGCCGCGGTTCGCCGTCGAGGAACTGACCGTGACGAGGATGGCGGTGCTGCGCCCGTGAACTACTCGACGTTGTTCCGGCTCGACGGACGGCGGGCCGTCGTGCTCGGTGCGGGCGGCATCGGCCGCGAAGCCGCTCGCGCCTTGGCCGCGCACGGCGCCGACGTGGTCTGCGCGGACCGCGACCTCGAAGCCGCGCGCGAAGCGGGCGTCGGCGAGGCGTACGAACTCGACCTGCTCGAACCGGGCGCGCTGGACAAGGCCGCGTCCGACCTCGGGCCGCAGGACGTCGTCGTGCTGACCGCCGCGATGAACGTCCGCAAGCGGCTGCTCGACTACACGCGGGAGGAGTTCGACCGCGTCCTCGCGCTGAACCTCGGCGTGACGTTCGAGGTCGTGCGGGTCTTCGGCGCCGACATGGTCGCGCGCGGGCGGGGGAGCATCATCGGCTTCTCGTCGATCCGCGGCACGACCGTCGAGCCCGGCCAGGGCCCGTACGCGGCGACGAAAGCCGGGCTCGTCCAGCTGTTCCGCACGGCCGCCGCGGAGTTCGGCCCGGCCGGGGTCCGGGTGAACGCGATCGCCCCCGGCGTCGTCGAGACCCCGCTGACCGCCCAGATCAAGGCGAACCCCGCGTGGTACGACGCGTACGCGACGAAGGGGGCGCTGGGCCGCTGGGCGCGTCCGGAAGAGCTCGCCGGAGCCGTCGTGTACCTCGCTTCGGACGCTTCGTCGTTCGTGACCGGCTCAGTGCTGGCGGTGGACGGTGGCTGGACCGCCGTCGACGGCCGCTTCGACCCGCCTGCCTCGTGAGGAGCGCTCATGACCGAGCTGCCTGACCTGACCGCCGTCGAACTCGTCGCGCAGTACCGCGCGAAGACGCTCTCGCCGGTCGAGGTGACCGAAGCCGTTGTCGCGCGCATCGAAGCGCGAGAGCCGGAGCTGCACGCGTTGTACGCGTACGACCCTTCAGCAGCTCGTGAAGACGCGAAGGCGTCCGAAGCTCGCTGGGCGGCCGGCGAACCGCTGGGCCCGATCGACGGCGTCCCGCTCACCATCAAGGAGAACATCGCCACCCGCGGCACGCCGGTGCCGCTGGGCACGGCGGTCACGGACCTGGTGCCGGCCACCGACGACGCCCCGGTGGCGGCCCGGATCCGCGAGTCCGGCGGCGTCCTGCTGGCCAAGACGACCATGCCGGACTTCGGAATGCTGACGTCCGGGCTGTCGAGCTTCCACACCACGGCCCGCAACCCGTGGCAGCTCTCCGCAACGCCCGGCGGGTCCAGCGCGGGCGCCGGTGCCGCGGCCGCCGCCGGGTACGGCCCGCTGCACGTCGGCACGGACATCGGCGGCTCGATCCGGCTGCCCGCGGGCTGGTGCGGGCTGGCCGGGCTGAAGCCGAGCTTCGGCCGGGTGCCGGTCGTCCCGCCGTTCCTCGGCCGGGTCGCCGGCCCGATGACCCGCACGGTCGCCGACACGGCGTTGCTGATGAGCGTGCTCTCGCGCCCGGACGCGCGGGACCACCTGTGCCTGCCGCCGTCGGAGCTCGACTGGGCTTCGCTCGATCTTCCGCTGGCCGGCCTGCGCGTCGGCCTGCAGCTCGACGCCGGGGTCGGCCTCCCGGTGGACCCGGCGATCCGCGACGCCGTCACCGCGGCGGCCCGGGCCTTCGAAGCGGCGGGCGCGGTCGTCGAGCCGGTCGAGCCGTTCCTCACCCGCGGCATGCTCGAAGGCCTCGACGTCTTCTGGCGCACGCGGGCCTGGTCGGACCTGGTGAACCTGCCGCCGGAGCGCCGCGCGAAGGTCCTGCCGTACATCGCGGACTGGGCCGCGGGTGGCGCGGATGCCTCCGGGGTCGCCGTCTACCGCGGCTTCGCTCAGATCGACGTGATGAGCGTGGCGGCCCTGCGCGCAACCTCGGCGTTTGACGTCGTCCTGTCGCCGACCAGCCCGGTCGCGGCGCCGCCGGCGGAGTGGGCGTCCCCGACGAACGACCCGGCCCGGCCGTTCGAGCACATCGCGTTCACCGTGCCGTACAACATGTCCGGCCAGCCCGCGGCGTCGGTGAACTGCGGCTACACCGACGACGGCCGGCCGATCGGCCTCCAGCTCGCCGGCCGCCGCTTCGACGACCTGGGCGTCCTCCGCGCCGCGGCGGCGTACGAACGGCTCCGCCCGCCGCAGCGGCCCTGGCCGATCGGGTAGGGAAGGAGTTCCGGGCCTTCGGCGAAGAGGGGGTGAAGCTGTCGCCGACGGGAAGGAACCCTATGACAGAGGCAGCCCCATGACGGCGGCCTCGGTGCTCGGCACCGAGCAGTTCACCGAGGTGCACGACCGCTACTTCGCGGCCATCTACCGGTACGTCGCCGGGCGCCTCGGCCCCAGGCCGCGGAGGACGTCGCGGCCGAGACGTTCCTCGTCGCCTTCGACCGCCGGAAGACGTTCGACGCGAGCCGCGGCGACCCGCGCGCCTGGCTGTTCGGCATCGCGACGAACCTGGTCTCCCGGCACCGCCGCAAGGAGGCGCGCCACTACCGCGCCCTCTCGCGGCTCGACCCGCGTGAAGCCGCCGAAGGACACGAAAGCCGCGTTGTCGCTTCGGTGACGGTTGCGCGGCTGGGAAAGGCGTTGTCCCAGCTGTCGGCCGGGGAGCGCGATGTCCTGCTGCTCGTCGCGCTCGCCGACCTCGGCTACGCCGAAGTGGCCGAAGCACTCGGCATCTCCCCGGGCACGGTCGGCTCCCGGCTGACGCGCGCCCGCAAGAAGCCCACCCCCGCGCTCGCCCAGGAGGCGTCCGATGGATGACCTGCAGATCCTGCGGGACGCTCTGCGACCCGCCGAACCGGCCCAGGAGGCCGCCGACCGGAGCCGCCACCGGCTGCGGAACCACATGCTGGCGGCACCCGCACGTCGCCGGGTCCGCCCGCTGGTGATCGGGGCGGGGCTGGTAGCCGCCGCGGCCGCGGCCGCCGTCGTGGTGGCGACCCTGCCCGGCGCCCCGGATCCGGCGCCGGCGCCGCCTCCGCAGGCGGTCGCCCCGGTCGTCACCGGCACGGAAGTCCTGCTGGCGGCGGCCACGGTGGCCGAGAAGGCCCCGGACGCCACCGGCAAGTACTGGCACATCAAGACCGACTCGGGCAAGCAGTCCTACGAGTACTGGTACACCACCGACGGCCACCTGTGGTTCCGCGGCGGGAAGTCCGGTGGCCGGGTGGTGCCGCTGAAGCCGGTCTCCCCGCTGCAGCTGGCGGGCGGCGACGTCACGTTCGAGCAGCTCCGGACCCTGCCCACCGACCCGGCGGCGCTGCGGGACTGGCTCGTGAACGCGATCGCCCACAGCGGCGCCCGGACGAGCGCGGGCCCGCTCACCGCGGCGGACCGGGAACGGGAACTGCTGCTGTCGACGGTTTCGCTGGTCTCGACGTTGCCCGCGCCACCGGCCGTGCGAGCGGCCGCCTTCCGCCTGATCGCGGCGTACCCCGGCGTCAAGGACCTCGGCCCCGTCCCGGGCGGCCGCGGATTCCTGCTGCCGGGGGACTACCGCCTGGTGGTCGACCCCGCGACCGGCCGCATCAACCGGACGTCGATGTTCGTCTCCTCGGACGGCGCCATCAACGTGGTCGCCGATCCACAGGGCGCGCAGGTCCGTTCGGAGTGGACGGACTCGCTGCCGGAGTGAGCTGCGCCGAGGCCGTCAGTTCTTGACGGCCTCGGCGAGCGCCAGCACCCGCCGCGCGTTGTCGACGTGCAGGTTCTCGATCATCCGGCCGTCCACCGTCACCACGCCGCGGCCGTCCTTCTGCGCTTCCTCGAAGGCCTCGATGATCCGCCGCGAGCGGTCGATCTCCTCCTCGGACGGGGCGAAGATCCGGTTGCACGGCTCTACCTGCGCCGGGTGGATCAGCGTCTTGCCGTCGAACCCGTACTGCCGGCCCTGCTCGCACTCGGCTTCGAAACCGGGCAGGTCCTTCACGTCGTTGTAGACGCCGTCGAGGATGACCTTGCCGGTCGCGCGGGCGGCCAGCAGGCACAGCGAAAGCCCGCCCAGCAGCGGCCCCCGGCCGGGGACGAACTCCGCGTGCAGCTCCTTGGCCAGGTCGTTCGTGCCCATCACCAGCACGGTCAGCCGCTCGGAGGCCGCCGCGATCTCCTCGGCGTGCAGCATCGCGACCGGCGTCTCGACCATCGCCCAGATCTTCGTGTGGTCCGGCGCTCCGCCGAGTTCCAGGGCCCGCTCGATGTTGTGCACCTCGGCCGCCGAGTTCACCTTCGGCACGACCACCGCGGCCGGGCCGGCGGCCGCGGCCGCGCGCAGGTCGGCGTCGTGCCACTGGGTGTCCAGGCCGTTGACCCGGATCGTCACCTCGCGGTCGCCGTAGGAGCCCACCGCCGCGCAGACGCGGTCGCGCGCGGCTTCCTTGGCGTCGGGGGAGACGGCGTCCTCGAGGTCGAGGATCAGCGCGTCCGCCGGGATGGTCTTGGCCTTCTCCAGGGCCCGCTCGTTCGCGCCAGGCATGTAGAGGACAGAGCGCCGGGGCGTGGTCATCCGAGGGCCTCCTTGGTGGCCGCGTCGTAGGCCGCGGCGAGTTCGGGGTCGTCCGTCGCGAGGGCGTCCGCCAGTTCGGCGACCACGCGGCACTGCTTCACCGACGCGTCGTCCTGCATCTTCCCGTCGATCATCACCGCGCCCGTGCCGTCGCCCATCTCGGCGATCACCCGGCGCGCCCAGGCCACATCGGACGGCGACGGCGAGAACACCTTCTTCGCGATGTCGATCTGCACCGGGTGCAGGCTCCACGCGCCGACGCAGCCGAGCAGGAACGCGTTGCGGAACTGGTCCTCGCACGCGACGACGTCGCGGATGTCCCCGAACGGCCCGTAGTACGGCAGGATCCCGTGCATCGCGCAGGCGTCCACCATCCGCGCCACCGTGTAGTGCCAGAGGTCCTGCTGGTAGGTCGTGCGGCCCGCGGTCAGGTCATCGCCGGCCGGGTCGGTGCGCACGAGGTAACCCGGGTGCCCGCCGCCGACCCGGGTCGTCTTCATGCGCCGGCTCGCGGCCAGGTCGGCCGGGCCGAGCGAGATGCCCTGCATGCGCGGGCTCGCGCCGGCGATCTCCTCCACATTGGCCACGCCGCTCGCCGTCTCGAGGATGGCGTGCACCAGCAACGGCTTCGTCAGGTCCGCCCGCGCTTCCAGCTGGGCCAGCAGCCGGTCGACGTAGTGGATGTCCTGCGCGCCCTCGACCTTCGGCACCATGATGACGTCGAGCTTGTCGCCGATCTCGGTGACGAGGGTGATCAGGTCGTCGAGCACCCACGGCGAGTCCAGGCTGTTGACGCGCGTCCACAGCTGCGTCTTCCCGAAGTCGTGGGCCTTGGCGATCGCGACCAGCCCGGCGCGCGCGGCCTCCTTGCGGTCGGCGCGCACGGCGTCCTCGAGGTTCCCGAGCAGGACGTCGACCTTCTTCGCGATGTCCGGCACCTTCGCCGCCATCTTCTCGTTGCCGGGGTCGAAGAAGTGGATCATCCGGGACGGCGTCACCGGGATCTCCCGCACGGGGGCGGGCGCGCCCAGGGCGAGCGGGGCGAAGAAGTCCTTCGGGGAGCGCATCGGTCCTCCACGGCGGGCGGCAAGTGACTGGTCGGTAACTTTAGTCCCGCGCGCGCGGGACCGCTGCGGTGCAAGTCACCGCCGTGTGGGTGACGGCGGACAACCGCAGCTCAGCGACCCGCGTCCACTGTGGAGTTCGCCGTTGTTGCGCCATCCGGGCTAGTCGGATCGGGTTTGGCCGGTTCTGCCCCGGGTAATCGCCCGTTGCCGGACCGTAATGCCACTCACCTCGCGATCACTCGGTTGGCCGCACCGTTCGACCGAAGTCCGATGACCGCCTACCGACCGGTCATCGACCGCTGGGCGCCGCCGATCGCAGCCACTCGCACTACCCGGCGACGCCGCGCCGCCGCGCTGTTAGACAAGTGAGGTGCCGGTTTCCCCCGGTCACGAAGCGGTGCAGGTTAGAAGGAGGCGGACTCGTGGCGGCTACACCTCAGAACACCGAGCGCTCGACGGTCGCCGGTGGCGCGAAGCGCAGCCGGTCGATGCCGAGCCGCGTGGTGCCGCCGATCGAGCTCCCCGCGAGCGTCGACGAGCTCGCCCGCGCCGCCGCCGCCCAGCTCGGCTGGAACGGCGTCGTCCTCCCCGAGATCACGATCCTCGGCCGCAAGGTCTGCGTGGTCGCCAAGCTCCGCACCGACGTGCACGCCGAACGCATCGCGATGGGTGCCGGCCCGGTGGCCGACCGCGCCACCGTCGACACCTGGACCTGGCCGGAGCTGGCCGGAACCGCCCCCGCCCCGGCCGCCGAGATCGTCGGCGTCCTGGCCGTCGCGCGCCACTGGCGCACCGCGATGGCCTCCGCGGTTCCGTTCGCCCGCTACGGCGAGGCCGCGATGGTCCTCCCCTCCCCGGCGGTGCTGACCGAGGACTACGTCGGCAACTGCCTGCCGCGCGCCCGCGCGTACGGCCTCGCCGTCGTGACCGCCGACCCGAACGCGGTCGTCGACCTCGACCTCGAGGGTCGCACCGAGCGCGTCGTGCTCGCCGAGGACCCGGTCTCCCGCCTGGTCAACGAGCTGGTCTACGACCACCTGCTCCGCACCGCAGAGGCGCCCGCTTCGCACTAAGGTCGGCTCCATGCGAGTCGTCATTGCTGGTGGACACGGTCAGATCGCGCTGCGGCTCGAGCGGCTGCTCGCCGCGCGCGGTGACGAAGCGGTCGGCATTATCCGCAACCCCGCCCACGCGGCGGACCTCGAAGCCGCCGGCGCCCAGGCCGTCGTGCTCGACCTGGAGAACTCCGATGTGGACGCCGTCGCCGAGGTGCTGAAGGGCGCCGACGCCGCGGTCTTCTCCGCGGGCGCGGGCCCGGGCAGCGGCACCGCCCGCAAGGACACTGTGGACCGGGGCGCCGCGGCGCTGTTCGCCGAAGCGGCCGAGCGCGCGGGCGTCCGGCGGCACGTCCAGGTCGGGTCCATCGGGGCCGACAACCCGGAGAACCCCGACGTCACCGAGGAGTTCCGCCACTACCTGCGCGCCAAGCGCGCGGCGGAGGACGACCTCAAGGCGCGCGATCTGGACTGGACGATCCTCCGGCCCGGGTCGCTCACCGACGACCCCGGCACCGGCCTGGTCCTGCTGGCCGAGCGCACCGGCCGCGGCCCGATCCCGCGCGACGACGTCGCCGCGGTGCTCGTCGGCCTGCTCGAGACGCCGGCTTCGGTGCACCGCACCTTGACGCTGATCTCGGGTGAGGACGCCATCGGCGAGGCGATCGCGGCGCTGTGATCACCCAGGCATCGAGAGAAATCGCCGTCTTCAGCGGCAGCGCGCACCCCGAACTGGCCGAAGAGATCTGCGAGCACCTCGGCGTACCGCTGCGGCCGGTCGAGATCCAGCGGTTCGCCAACGACTGCCTCGAGGTGCAGCTCCAGTCCAACTGCCGCGAGCGGGACGTGTTCATCATCCAGCCGCTGGTCAAGCCGGTGCAGGAGCACCTGGTCGAACTGCTGCTGATGCTCGACGCGGCCCGCGGTGCCTCGGCGTCCCGGATCACCGCCGTGATCCCGCACTACTCGTACGCGCGCTCGGACAAGAAGGACGCACCCCGCATCTCCATCGGCGGCCGGCTGGTCGCCGACCTGCTGGTGACGGCCGGGGCGAGCCGCGTGCTCGCGATGACCCTGCACTCGCCGCAGGTCCACGGCTTTTTCAGCGTCCCGGTGGACCACCTGCACGCGCTGCAGGAGCTGGCCAAGCACTTCCGCCAGTACGACCTTTCGCGCGCCACCGTCGTCTCACCCGACCTGGGCAATGCAAAGGAGGCATCGCACTTCGCGCGCCTCCTCGGCGTCCAGGTCGCGGCCGGCGCGAAGGAGCGTTTCCCGGACGACCGCGTCCAGATCACCTCGGTGATCGGCGAGATCACCGGCCGCGACGTGATCGTGCTCGACGACGAGATCGCCAAGGGCAGCACGGTGCTCGAACTGCTGGACAGGCTGGCCGAACTGAAGCCGCGCTCGATCCGCGTGGCGTGCACGCACGGCCTGTTCGCGGCGAAGGCCATCGAGCGCATCGGCAGCCGGCCGGAGGTGCTGGAGATCGTCTGCACCAACACGGTCCCGGTGCCCGAGGAAGAGCGCACCGAGAAGCTGAAGATCCTCTCGATCGCCCCGGCGATGGCCGAAGCCATCCGCCGCATCCACAACGGCGAATCGGTGTCGGCGTTGTTCTAGCGCGGGTCAGCCGAAGTTCTGGTGCTCGCCCCGGTACGTCGGAACCGTCCGCTCCACCCGGTCGCCCAGCACCAGGTGGTAGTGGGTGAACCGCTCCGCCAGCTCGCCCGCCTTGGCGTGCCGCAGCCACACCCGGTCGCCCAGCTTCAGGGTCCGGGCGGCCCGGCCCGTCACCGGCGTCTGGACTTCGCCCGCGCCCTCGAAGCCGAGGAACTTCAAGCCCTTGGGCAGGTACGGCTTCGGCTGGCGGGACGGACCGGTCGGGCCCGAGGCGATGTACCCACCCGAAAACAGCGTCGCGATGTTGCGGGTCGGGCGCCGGACCACCGGCAAGGCGAACAACGCCGCCGGGCGGGGCTTGAAGCGGGTGTAGCCGTCGAACAACGTCGGTCCGATCAGGCCCGACCCCGCCGCGATCTCGGTGACCACCGCGTCCGCGCCCGTCGACTCGAGGCTGCCCGTTCCGCCTCCGTTGACGAACTCCAGGGGCGTCACCGCCTCGACCGCCCGGACCGCTTCACCGCGGCGGCGGGCCAGCTCGGCCGCCGACCGGCGCTGCATCCAGCCCACCACCGCCTGGTTCAGGCGCGGGCCGGCCGCGTCGCCGAGGCCCGCGATCTGGCCTTCGTACGCCATCACGCCCACCAGGCGGAAGCCCGGCCGGGTGACGATCTGCCGGGCGAACGTCGAAGCCTGCTTCGGCGTGAACACCGGCGATCGCCGCGTGCCGACGTGGACTCCGGGGAAGGGGCGCCAGGAGGCGTCCAGCTCCAGGCAGACGCGGATCTCGGGGTGGTTGTGGCCCAGGGCGGCGTCGACCAGGTCGAGGTGGGCCGGCGAATCCACCATGATCGCGATCGCCGCGCGGGCCTCGTCCGAGGCGGCCAGGCGGCGGAGGGCTTCGTGGTCGGCCGTCGGGTAGGCGACGACGATGTCATCGGTCGTGCCTTGCTCGACGTGCCAAACCGCTTCCGCCAGCGAGTAGCACATCAGGCCTTCGAAACCCGGCATCGTCAGCACCCGCTGCAGGAGCGCCCGGCACCGGACCGACTTGCTGACCACACGGATCGGCTTGCCCGCGGCGCGGCGGCGGAGGTCGGCGGCGTTCGCGTCGAAAGCCGCCAAGTCGACCACGGCCAAGGGTGGATCGAGGTCCTTGGTCGCCAAGTCGTACACCGTCGCACTGGTCACGAGGTCTAAAGTACGA
Source organism: Amycolatopsis sp. NPDC004772 (assembly GCF_053601215.1). Classification (NCBI taxonomy): domain Bacteria; kingdom Bacillati; phylum Actinomycetota; class Actinomycetes; order Pseudonocardiales; family Pseudonocardiaceae; genus Amycolatopsis; species Amycolatopsis sp. NPDC004772. Next base: position 1,748 of record NZ_JBSGBK010000118.1, on the reverse strand, counting down.
CACGAAGGCTTGAAACGCGAATACTATTCACTTACTGTTTCGGCCATTCACGGATGAAGGGTGTGCGCGCATGACCCGGTGGACCAACTGGGCGGGCACGGCGTCCGCCTCGCCGCAGCACGTTCACCAGCCGCGCACCACGGCGGAGATCGCGGCGACGGTCGAAAGCATCGCCGCGGCCGGCCGCACCGTGCGCCCGTGGGGCAGCGGGCACTCCTTCACCGCCATCGCCGCCGCCGACTCCGACGCGCTCGACCTGCGGCACTGGACCGGAGTGGAGAAGGTCGACGTCGAGACCGGGCACGTCACCGTCCGCTCGGGCACCACGCTCCGCGAGCTCAACGCGGCCCTCGACGCGCTCGGGCTCGCCATGACCAACCTCGGTGACATCGACGCACAAACCGTCGCCGGCGCGATTTCCACCGGCACCCACGGCACCGGCGCCAAGCTCGGCGGCCTCGCCACCCAGGTCGTCGCGCTCGAACTCGTCCTCGCGGATGGCTCGGTCGTGACCTGTTCGGCGGCCGAAAAGCCCGACCTCTTCGCCGCAGCCCGCGTCGGACTCGGCGCGCTCGGCGTGATCACCACGGTGACGCTGAAGTGCGAGCCGTCGTTCGTCCTGCGCGCGCAGGAACGGCCGGAGCCGCTGGAGCAGGTCCTCGAAGGCTTCCACGACTTCGCCGACGAGAACGAGCACTTCGAGTTCTACTGGTTCCCCTACGGCAACAACGCCCTGGTCAAGCGCAACAACCGGACCGAGACGGCGCGCCCGCTGAGCAAGGTCCGTGAGTTCGTCGACTACCGGATCATGGAGAACGTCGCGTTCGGCGGCCTCTGCCGGACCGGGCGGCTGATGCCGCGGCTCGTGCCGTCGCTCGGGAGCTTCGCCTCCAATGTGCTGAGTGCGCGCGAGTACAGCGACCTCTCGCACCGTGTGTTTGTCACCGCGCGCAACGTCCGCTTCACCGAAACGGAATACGCTGTTCCACGTGAATCAGTGCTCGACGTGCTCGCCGAACTACGGGCGGTAGTGCCGACCCTGAAGCACCCGGTGATGTTCCCGGTCGAGGTCCGCGTCGCCGCCGCCGACGACATCTGGCTGTCGACGGCCCAGGGCCGCGACTCCGCCTACATCGCCATCCACCAGTTCATCGGCATGCCGTACCGCGAGTACTTCAGCGCGTTCGAGAAGATCGCCGGCGCGGTCGGCGGCCGCCCCCACTGGGGCAAGATGCACGACCTCGACGCGGGGACCCTCCGCGCCCGCTACCCGCACTTCGACGACTTCCTGCGCGTCCGCAAGGAAACCGACCCGAGCGGCGTTTTCAGCAACACGTACTTGGACCGGGTACTCGGCCCGGCGGTGTAGCGGATACCTTCCCGCGCGCGCAGCAGTTGGCCCACCACCCCGAAGCCGCGATTGTCACTACGGCCGGTGGTACCGCGTCAAGGCGGGAAAGATGCCTTGACCCGGCACCACCGGCCGTGTTCGGGCTTCGGATCGGGGCGGCGGGGGAGGTCTGGGTGGCGGCGCCGGTTCGGGCGTCAGCGTGCCGTTCGGGCCGGTGATGCAGGGTGCTCCGCCTATGCCGGGGGCCTGTACATCGGGCGGCGGGCGCGCCGTTCGGGCCGATGAGACTGGCAGGGTGCTCCGGCTTTGCCAAAGGCGGAGCCTGTGCTCGGGCGGCCAGCGGGAGTCGCGAATGTTTCATTCGGGACCTCGGACGTCCCGAATGAAACATTCGCGA
>NZ_JBSGBK010000117.1:0-23586 GCF_053601215.1 Amycolatopsis sp. NPDC004772 | reverse complement strand
CGTTCGGTGCGTCAGACGCACCGAACGCCACATTGGGGCGCTTGGGGGCGCGAGGTCAGTGGTGCAGCCAGCCGGCGAACACCGCGGGCGAAGCCGCGATCAGGCTGAAGCGGATCCACCGGCCGGCCAGCCCCGTCGTCAGGAACATGACCAGCCGCATCCGGACCAGGCCGGCCAGCACGCTCGTCGCCATGAACGGGGGCAGGCCCACCAGGGAACTCACCCCGTACGTCCCGGCCATCCAGTGCGGGTGCCGGTGGCACCGCTCGCGCAGGCGGTCGACCCAGGCGCGCAGCCGCTTGGTCCGCAGCTGCCAGCGCACCCGCCGGGGTGTCATCGGGCGCTCGCGGTGCAGCCGGTCGTGCAGCGGCTTCGGCAGCTTGATCGTGCCGCGCGCGGCGAGGTAGTAGAGCGTCTTCCCGGCGATCTGCCCGACCGCCACCGCCGCCCCGAGCCACAGCCAGTGCAGCCCCGGCTGGCTCGCGCACAGCCCGATCAGGAAGATCTCGGCGTTGACCAGCGGCACGATGGCCGAACCGAACGCGACGCCCAGTGTCAGCAGGATCCAGCTCATCGTGTCACCTCCTGAAATTCGCTCGCGTTCTTTCAAGTTATCAGTTCGAAATCTCGGCGCACGGGGGTTGGCCCCCTGTTCGGCGGGTGGTCCGCACCAGAAGATCACCTGCCGGACGGCTGCCCGTCACCTCCCGTCGGAACACTGGCGGGGTGGCCGCCGAGCAATCCCGTACGCCCGCTGACCGATTCGGCGCCCTCTGCCGGGCCGTGGTGCGCGTGCTGCCACTGGGTCTGTCGCGGATCGTGGCGCCGACGTTTCTCGGCTTCTGCCTCATCAACGGGTTCACGTTCGGCGTCGACCTCGCGCTGCTGACCGTGTTCCACGGGCTGCTCGGCTGGCCGGTGTGGCTGGCGATCACGCTGGCGTACGTCTGCGCGTTCGGGCTGAGCTTCGCGCTGAACCGGACGTTCAACTTCCATTCCCACGCCGCCGTCGGAATCCAGCTCGGCCTTTACATCGTGGCGATTGCTGTCAATTACGCGGCGTTCCTGCTGGGTGTGGGCGCGGGCCTGACGGCGCTGGGCGTCGAATACCACGTCTCACGGCTGCTCGCGGGCGCGTGCGAAGGCGTGTTCATGTACGCCGTGATGCGGTGGGTGATCTTCCGGGACTCAGCTCAGGGTGAGGTCGAGGGTGCCGGTGAGCCGGACCTCGCGGAGGGTGCGCTCGCCGGTGTCGAGGGTGCGGACGGTGCCGTCGGGGTTCCAGCCGGCCCGGCGGTAGAAGCCGAGGGTGGCGTGGTCGCCCTGGGCGACCCAGGCGATGCCGCGGGTGGCGCCGTCGGCCCGCAGGCCCGCGGCGGCCGTCGCGAGTAGCCGTCCGGCGTGGCCCCGGCGGCCCCAGCGCGGTTCGACGAGCAGGGTGGCGATCAGCCCGGTCGTCTCCGCGTCTTCGGGCAGGCTCCCGTCGGCCTGGGCGACCTCGTCCTCGGGCGCGCGGCCGGCGACGCAGAAGCCGACGGTGAACTCGCCCTCGGTGGCGACGTGGACGAGGCTGCCGGGGTAGTCGATGGTCTCGGCCCAGGTGCCGGCGAGGTCGGTGGCGTCCAGCTGCGCGAGGGCCTGCTTGCCGAGCAGGTCCTCGTAGGCGGCGTGCCAGGTTTCGCGCTGGATGCGGGCGATCTCCGCGGCGTCGGACAGGTCGGCGGGACGGACGGCGGCGTCGCTCATCCGCTGAAGATATCGGGGCGCCGGTTTTTGTCGGTGGTGGGTGGCACCATGAGCGCACCATGCAGACGATCAGCGTTTCGACGGCCCGGAAGACGTTCCTGGCCGCACAGGGCTTCACCGACCCGCGTCCGTCCGGCGTGCCTTCGCGGCAGCACCTGAAACGGGTGCTGTCGAGAGTCCAGCTGTTGCAGCTGGACTCGGTGAACGTCGCGGTCCGGGCCCACTACATGCCGGTGTTCTCGCGGCTGGGCGGGTACGACCCGGCCATGCTCGACGAAGCGGCGTGGGCGAACTCGGCGCGCCGCCCGCGGCTGCTGGTGGAGACGTGGGCGCACGAGGCGAGCCTGCTCCCGGTCGAAGACTGGCCGCTGATCCGCTCGGGCGCCAAGCGCGACGGCTGGTGGCGGCACTACGGGCCGTTGATCGAGAAGTCGCCGGGCCTGGTCGACGAGATCCTGTCGGTGGTCAAGGAACTCGGCCCGATCGGCGCGGGCGGCATCGAGCGGGCGGTGGAGGCCGACGCCCAGCGGCGCGGGCCGGGCTCGTGGTGGGAGCGCTCGGAGGTCAAGCGCGTCTGCGAGTACCTGTTCGGCATCGGCCAGCTGACCACGGGCACGCGCCGGTCGTTCGAGCGGCTGTACGACCTGACCGAGCGGGTGGTCCCGCCGGAGGTCCTGGCCCGCTCGGTGTCCGCGGAGGAGGGCGCCCGGGGCTTGATCTCGCGTTCGGCGCGGGCCTTGGGCGTGGCGACGGAGACGGACCTGCGCGACTACTACCGCCTCGGCCCGGCCCCGGCCCGCCAGGCGGTGGCGGAACTGGTGGAGGCGGGCGAGCTGGAGCCGGTCGCGGTCCGCGGCTGGAAGCAGGTGGCGTACCGGCACGCCTCGGCCCGGACCCCGCGGAACGTGGCCGGCCGGGCGTTGCTGTGCCCGTTCGACCCGCTGATCTGGGAGCGCGCCCGCACCGAGCGGCTGTTCGGCTTCCACTACCGGATCGAGATCTACGTCCCGGAGCCGAAGCGGGTGTACGGGTACTACGTGTTCCCGTTCCTGCTGGACGGGGAGCTGGTCGCCCGCGTGGACCTGAAGTCCGACCGCGCGGCGGGCGTGTTGCGGGTGCAGGGGGCGTTCGCGGAGGAGGGCGCGGACGTGGCCCGGGTCCTGCCGGAGTTGGCGGCCGAGCTGCGGCACATGGCCGAGTGGCTGGGGCTGTCGGGCGTGACCGTCGGCGCCCGCGGAGACCTGGCGCGGCCGCTGGCGAAACTGGTCCGCTAGCCCCGATGGTGCAGAGCCGGTCCCCACGGCAGCCCGCCCCGAGGTCGCGAACGACTCATCCGCGACCTCGGCGCGGCGGCGCACCACCCGCTCCGAGGTGGGCCGGATCGAGGCCGGTGGTCGGGGCCAGGGTGGTGCGGTCGATCCGCGGATCCGGCGAACACCCCTGCGCGAACAACCGCGACCCGGCCACCGCCCCGGCCAGGGCCGCCCCCGCCACGGCCGCCGCCACGCGCGCCCGGCCGCGGCGCCGCGAAGCGCGGGCCGCGCGCACCAGGCCCGGCATCAGCGAGACCCGCGGCGACACCGGACCCAGCAGCTCCACCGACGTCTCGCGCGGCACCACCGAAAGGATCCCCGGCATCCCCGCGAACGAAGCCACCGCCGCCGCGCAGGACACGCAACACCCCAGGTGCCCCTCGTACTCGCGCCGCTCGGCGGGCGACAACGCACCGAGCACGTACGCCGCGTCCCAATCGCGGTACGGATCGTTCAACGCCTGGTCAACCCCCTCTCCTGCAACGCCAGCCGCAGCGCACGCAGGCCGTAGAACAGCCGGGAGCGTACCGTTCCCTCCGGAACCTCCAGCTCCACCGCCAGCTCCGCCACCGACTGCCCCATGTAGTACGCGCGGACGATCACCGTCCGGTGCTCCGGGGTCAGCTGCGTCAGCACGTCCGTGATCACCCAGGCGTCCAGCGCCGAGTCGATCGGGTCGGTGCGGGACTGCTCCGGCACGAACGGCGAACGCACCTCCCGGCGCGAGCGCGCGCTCCGGCGCTCGTCGATCACGACGTTGCGCGCCACCGTGAACAGCCACGCGCGCGACGCCGGCTCGCCCTGCTCCAGGATCTCCGGGCTGTTCCACAGCCGCAGCAAGGATTCCTGGACGACGTCCTGGGCGAGCTGGTCGTCGCCGGTCAGCCGCAGGGCGTACCGCCACAGCGCCGGCGCGTGCTCGTCGTGCAGCGCCTGGAGCAGCGCTGTGTGCGTCTCGTTGATGGCGCACCCGCCCCGCTCAGCGCCCGAACACCGGTTCGCGTTTGCCGAGGAAAGCCCCGGTGCCTTCGCGCATGTCGGGACTGGTGAACGCCGCCCGGAACGCCGCGAGCTCCAGCTCCAGGCCGTCTTCCACGGTGCGGCCCCGGCTCGCGTTCACCGCCTTCTTGGCCAGGGCCACCGCCTCGCGCGAATTCCGCGACACCGCCGTGAGCGTCGCGCGGGCCCCGGCGAGCATCGCTTCGCGGCTGTCGAACAGCTCGGTGACCAGCCCGATCCGCTGCGCCTCCGCCGCGTCGACGTGCCGGCCGGTGAAGATCAGCTCGCGCGCGCGTCCGGAACCCACCTGACGGCGCAGCCGGACGCAGCCGCCGAAGCCCGGGATCAGCCCGAGCAGGACCTCCGGCTGGCCGAACACCGCTTTCGGGGTCGCGTAGACGAAGTCGCACGCCAGCGCGAGTTCGCAGCCGCCGCCGAGCGCGTAGCCGTCCACGCAGGCGATCACCGGCACCGGCAACGCCTCCAGCGCCCGGGTGACCTCCTGGCCGAGCGCCCCGAACCGCGCGCCCTCCTCGGGATCCAGCGCCGCCATCTCGCGGATGTCGGCGCCGGCGACGAACGCCGGCCCCGGCGCGCCGGTGAGGACGACACCCGCGACCGCCCGGTCCCGGCCCAGCGACGAGCACACCTCGAGCAGTTCGGTGAGCACTCGGGACGACAGCGCGTTGCGCGCCCGCGGCCGGTCCACGGTCACGGTCGCGACGGGCGCCTTCAGGTCCACTACGACGGTCCGGTCCATGCTGTCTCCCTCACGAGTCCCAGATCGCGCCGAAGGCCGGAATCCCGCGGGCTTCCAGCGCCTCGACGACGTGCCACGTTGTCTTCTTGTTCGAAATGCAGATGACCGCTTCCGCGTCGAAGTCCCGGTGCGCGCCCAGGGCCAGTTCGACCAGATCGGGTTTGCCGGCGCCGTCGGTGTCCCACACGACGGCGTCCGGTTGGACGGCGAGGATCTCGTCGACGAGCTCGTCGCCGTAGGTGCGCCGGGGGTGGCGGGTCGACCAGACGAGCCGCGCCGGGGTCTCCCCGGACAGCAGGTGCGGCAGGCAGGGGCCGATCCCGCTGCCGGTCGCCACCCAGACCACCCGGCGGAACAGCTTGTCGATGTTGCCCACCCCGGCGGTCGGGATGCCCTTCACCCACAGGTGCGTCGGCAGGTCGTCGATCAGGGCGCCGGTCCAGTCGCCGGCGCGGGACACCGTCAGCCGGAACCCGGAGCGTCCGGGCGCGGGCACGTTGGCGAAGGAATGCCACTCCAGCAACGGGTTCCGGCTCAGCGCCGTCGACGAGCCGGCGAACGGCGTCACGCCGTAGTCGAACGACAGCAGCGCCACGTGCGGCGACGGCCGGGAGATCCGCACCGGCACCCGCCGCAGCCGCAGCCACGGCAGCGCCACGCTCGTCACGACGGCCAGCAGCACCCAGAACGGCCCCGACCCGACGAAATCCGGCCCGCCCAGCAGCACCGAGTGGACGGTGAACAGCACCAGCAGCGACCAGCCGCCGAACCGGTGCGAGCGCTCGAACAGGTCGTGCCGGCGCGCCCGCACCCCGGGCAGCGCGAGCACGACGACGACGGCGAGCACCACCGCGATGGCCCAGGTGGTCACCAGCAGGGCCGCCGGTCCGCCGCGGACGGTCAGCACGCCGGTGAGCACGAGGAACCAGCCGGTGGCGCAGAGCGTGCCGCCGACGTGCAGCCCGCCGAAGTGGTACACCTTGCCCAGCGTCCAGCGCAGCCGCAGCGAACGGCGCACCGGCACGGCCGTGGCCAGCCGGAACAGCAGGTTGATCACCAGCTGCTGGCGGATCAGCACGGCCGGCGTCAGGTTTCCCAGCACCAGCCAGGTGAGCACGCCTACGTCGAGGGGGCCGGCGGTGGCGGCGGCGATGTTGCCCGCGACCACCGCGGCGGCCAGCCGGTTGTGGTGGGTCCACGGCCGTCGCTTCAGCCGCGCCCGCACCGATTCCGGGGCCGCGGGGAGGGTGGCGGTCATGCCACCGTCTCCGCCGGCTCGCGACTGTCCAAACGCGACAGCAGCGCGCGCCGGTCGACCTTGCCCCGCTCGGTGAGCGGCAAGTGGTCCACCGGGACGATCATCGCAGGCACGCTGTAGTACGGCAGCGCGGCTTCGGCCGATCGGCGGATCAGCTCCGGCTCGGCCGTCGAGGGCGTCACGAAGCCGACGAGCCCGCCTTCGTAGAGCAGGGTGGTCGCGCGTTCGCACCCCGGCGCCCGCTCCAGCGTCGCGGTGACCGCGTCCAGCTCGACGCGGAAGCCGCGCACCTTGACCTGGTCGTCGGTGCGGCCGTGGTGCTCCAGCTGGCCGTCGGTGGTCCACCGGACGAGGTCGCGGGTGCGGAACATCCGGTGGGCCCCGCCGAGGAAGGGATCCGGCCGGTAGCGTTCGGCGGTGAGGACGTCGTTGCCGGCGTAGCCCGCCGTGACGCACGCGCCGCCGGCCCACATCTCCCCGACCTGGCCGATCGGGCAGGGTCTCCGTTGGTCGTCGAGCACGTACACCGTGGTGTTCGGCACCGGGCGGCCGATCGTCAGCTCGCCGAGCCGCGGATCGTAGCGCTGCACGGTGTTGACGATGGTGACTTCGGTGGGGCCGCAGGCGTTGTGGAAGCTCGCCCGCCGCGCCCAGGCGTCGGCCAGCGCGGCCGGGCACCGCTCACCGGCCACGGCGACGGTCCGCACCCGCCGGCAGGCCCGTGGATCCACTGTGGACAGAACGCCGGGGGTGGCGATGAGGACGTCGGCCTCGCGGGCGGTCTCCTCGATGTCCCTGCCGCGCACCAGCAGGCAGCCGCCGTGGGCGAGGGTGCCGAGGATTTCCCAGGCGGCCATGTCGAAGGCGATGTTCAGCAGCTGCGCCACCCGGTCGCCGGGCCGGACGCCGAGCGAGCCCGGGGCGGTCAGCAGGACGTTGCCGAGGTTGGCGTGGGTGACCTGGACGCCGTTGGGCCGTCCGGTCGTCCCGGACGTGAAGATCACCATCGCCGTGCCGCCGCCGGCCACGCGAGGCGCGTCCCGGTAGGGGTGTTCGCCGTCGATGGCGACCACCCGGCCGAGCCCCGCGGGCAGCGCGCCGGCGTGCTCGCGGGTGGTCAGGACGACGTCGATGCCCGCGGTGGCCACGATGTGCCGCAGTTGCGGGGGAGGGGTGATCCGGATGTCCTGCGGCACGTACGCTGCGCCCGCGCGAAGCACGGCGAGGATGCCGACCACCATCGGGATCGACCGCGTGAGGAACAGGCCCACGTGGTGCCCGGGCCGCACCCCGAGCCGGGCGAGCACGGCCGCGAGCGCCGCCGACCGCCGATCGAGTTCGGCGTAGGTGAGCGATGCACCCGAGTGCACCACGGCCACGGCGTCCGGACGGGCCCGCGCCTGCGCCAGAACGGCGTCGTGAATGCGGCGGAACGGGACCCCGGCGGTTTTTCCGGTGCCGAACCGCTGGAACAGCCCGCGGTCGGCGGCGGTCAGGGTCTGCAGCGAGGAGGGGTGGATCAGCGCGGTCACTCGGTCACCTTTCGCCAGGCCGGCGCGGTCAACCGAGGTAAACGAGACAGCCTCGCGATCTGTTCAAGGCGAAGTCGAGAAATCCTGGTGTAATCGGCTGAAACGATATTTCGACGGATTCACCCTTCGTTCGCCGTATTTCTGCGCACGCCCCGCTCTGGTATTTCGCGCGAACGGGCCGTTCCCGGCACCCCCGTGCTGGGAACGGCCCGTTCTTCCCCCTTACTCAGCCCGCCGCGCGCGTCACCACGGCGTTGCCGGTGCCCGTGCGGGCGCGGACCTTCAGCTTCACGCCGCCCTCGGGGGCGGTGTCGGCGACGTCCAGCTCGCTGGAGACGCGGCCGGCGCTGGAGGTCAGGTCCACCTCGGCGGACGTGCCGCCGCGGATGCCGATCCGGACCTCGCCGGAGCCGGTGATCAGGTCGAGCGAGCCCGACCCGGCGTCGGCCACGGACAGGTCGCCGCTGCCGGTGCGGGCCATCACCTCGCCCGAAACCGCGCCCAGCCAGACGTCGCCGGTGCCGGTGGCCAGCGTCGCGGAGCCGGCGATGGACGACGCCTCGACGTGGCCGCTGCCGCTGCGCAGCTGCAGCCCGCCCAGCGTCGGGCCGAGCTTGACGGCGCCGCTGCCGGTGCGGATGGTCGCCGCACCGTCGGCGCGGTCGAGCTTCACCTCGCCGGAGCCGGTCAGCAGGTCGACGCGGCCGGCCGAGCCGGTGACCGTGACGTCCGCCGCGCCCGCGCGCACCTCGACGTGCGAGCCCGCCGGCGCGTGCACCTTGACCGAGAGGGCGACGTTGCGCAGCTGCCACGCCTTCGGCGCGCTCACGACCAGGCGGTTGCCGAGCTTCTCGATCCGGCTCTGCCGCACCGCTTCGGCGGGGGAGCTCGCCGGGTCGACGCCCAGCTGGTCGCCGAAGCGCTCGCCGACCCAGGACAGCAGGCTGTTCACGCCCGCCACCCACGGCTGCTGCTCGCCCTGGTCGTGCCGCAGCTCGACGCGGGCGCCGGAGTCGCCGTCGAGGACGACCTCGACGCGGCCGATCGTGACGCTGACGTCGAGCTCCAGCGGGCCGTCGGTCTCGAACTCGTCGACCCGGACCAGGTCGTCGTTCGGCTCTTCGGCCGGTGTGGTCTGTTCTTCACTCATCGTTTCGTCCCCTCAGCCTTCGACCCAGCCGTGCAGGTGCGAACCGCTCCCGCCGCTCTTGCCGTGGTGCTTGCGGCTCGCGCCCCCGCCGCCGAGCGCGCCGTGGCCCAGTGCGCCCTGGACCGCCTGCGACACGAACGTGTTCAGCGAGACGCCCTGGGCGGCGGCGGCCCGTTCGGCCTGCCCCTTGATCTGCTCGACCAGCCGGAGGGTGATCCGGCTGATGTCCCCGCCGTCGATCGGAGGTGGCGGCGGGGTGGTGTCACGTGGTGTCTCCCGTGACGTCGTGCCCTCGGCGTCGCCGGTGACGACCACGCGGACGTCCCGGCCGTCGAGCCGGACGTCCACCACCTGGCCCGGCAGTGCGGCCGTGACCTCGGCGGCGAGGTCGGCGAGGGCGTTCATCAGGGTCAGGCGGACGGCGGGTTCGAGGGCGGAAGACAGGAGCGCGGCCGCTCGCCGGGTCTGCTCGTCCCCGGCGGCAGCCGTGTTCGCGAGGTCCTCGCGAAGGTTGGCGATGTACGGCGTCAAGTCCATGACACCACTATGACGTCATCAGTGATGTCAGTCAAGGCGGCGAGTGATGTCACGTGTCCCCCGGGAGTGACCGCCCCCACGCGGTTAGGCTGCGCGGGAACCGGGAGAAGGAGTGCTGACGTGACCGGAACCGTGTCACCCAGAGTGCAGCTGATCGCGAAGACGGAGTTCTTCCCGCCCGGGGACGTGCCGTGGTCGACCGACGCGGACGGCGGCGAAGCGCTCGCCGAGTTCGCCGGCCGCGCCTGCTACCAGTCGTGGAAGAAGCCGAACCCGGCCACCGCGACCAACGCCGGCTACCTCGAGCACATCATCGACGTCGGCCACCTTTCGGTGCTGGAGCACGGTTCGGTGACCTTCTACATCACCGGCATTTCGCGCTCCCTGACCCACGAGCTGATCCGGCACCGGCACTTCTCCTACTCCCAGCTGTCGCAGCGGTACGTCCCGGAGCGCGACGCCGAGTTCGTCGAGCCGGAGATCATCGCGAACGACCCGGTGCTGCACGAGAAGTTCCTCGCCGCGACCCGGGCGAGCGTCGACGCCTACACCGAGCTGCTGGCCGGGCTCGAGGAGAAGTTCGCCGACGTCCCGAACGCGACCCTGCGCCGCAAGCAGGCCCGCCAGGCCGCCCGCGCGGTGCTGCCCAACGCGACCGAGACCCGCATCGTCGTCACCGGGAACTACCGGGCCTGGCGGCACTTCGTCGCGATGCGCGCCACCGAGCACGCGGACGTCGAAATCCGCGAGCTGGCCGTGGAGTGCCTGCGGCAGCTGCAGAAGGCCGCGGCGAACGTGTTCGCGGACTTCACCATCTCGACGTTGCCGGACGGCACCGAGATCGCCACGAGCCCGAAGGTGCTGGAAGGCTGATGAAGCGACTTGCGATCGACGTCCGGCCCGGCGAGTACGCCGTCGTGCGGCTGCCCGCGGACGCCGCCGTGCCCGCCGAGCTCTTCGAACCCGGAGAGGCCCTGGTTTCGGTGACGCGGACGCCCGGGGAACTGTCGGTGATCTGCCCGGCCGGCCGCGAGCCCGCCGGGGCCACGGCCGCCGAGGACGGCTGGCGGCTGCTCTCGGTCCGCGGCCCGCTGGAGTTCACCCTCACCGGCATCATCGCCGCGCTGGCCTCGGAGCTGGCCGCCGCCGGGGTGGCGCTGTTCTCGATCTCGACGTTCGACACCGACCACATCCTGGTCCGCGGGGGCGATCTCGACGACGCGGTCGCGGCCTTGCGCGAGGCCGGCCACGAGGTCGCCCACCCCTGACTTTTCGGGAGCGGTTCGCTGGGTACCCGGCTCGCGGGGTGGGCCCAGTCACCCTTGAAAAACAAAGTTCGGCACGCCTAAACTTCGGTTTAGGGTCCCCGACATCCGGTTTTCGAGAGGTGGCGCCATGGCTGTGACCGAGGCTGTCCGGCCGAGACTGGCGACCCGGCTGCGCACCGGATCGGCCCTGCTCGGGCCGGCGTTCGTCGCCGCCATCGCCTACGTCGACCCGGGGAACGTCGCGTCCAACATCAGCGCCGGCGCCCGCTACGGCTACCTGCTGGTCTGGGTGATCGTCGCGGCGAACCTGATGGCCGTGCTGGTGCAGTACCTGTCGGCGAAGCTCGGGCTGGTCAGCGGGATGTCGCTGCCGGAGGCCCTGCGCGCGCGGCTGTCCCGGCCGGCCCGGCTGGCCTACTGGGCCCAGGCGGAGGTCGTCGCCATCGCCACCGACCTGGCCGAGGTGGTCGGCGGCGCGATCGCCCTCAACCTGCTGTTCGACCTCCCGCTCATCGTCGGCGGCCTGATCACCGGCGCGGTGTCGCTGACGCTGCTCGCGGTCCAGGACCGTGGCGGCCAGCGGACGTTCGAGCGGGTGGTGACCGGGCTGCTGCTGGTCATCGCGGTCGGCTTCCTGGCCAGCCTGTTCGTCGAGCCGCCGTCGGCCGCGTCGACGCTGGGCGGCCTGGTCCCGAAGTTCGACGGCGCGGGCAGTGTCCTCATCGCCGCGGCCATGCTCGGCGCGACGGTCATGCCCCACGCGGTCTACCTGCACTCGGGCCTGGTCCGCGACCGCCACGGCCGGCCCGACGGCGTCCGGCGCCGCCGCCTGCTGCGCGCGACCCGGGCCGACGTCGGCCTGGCGATGCTGCTGGCGGGCGCGGTGAACCTGGGCATGCTGCTGCTGGCCGCGACGAACCTGCAGGGCCAGGAGGGGGTGGACAGCATCGAGGGCGCGCACGGCGCGGTCGCGGCGGCCCTCGGCCCGGGCATCGCGCTGCTGTTCGCGATCGGCCTGCTGGCCTCCGGCCTGGCCTCGACGTCGGTGGGCGCGTACGCGGGCGCGATGATCATGCAGGGGTTGCTGCACAAGCGGATCCCGCTGGTCCTGCGCCGCCTGGTGACGCTGACGCCGGCGATCGTGGTGCTGGCGCTGGGCGCCGACCCGAGCGCGGCGCTGGTCGTGTCGCAGGTGGTGCTGTCGTTCGGGATCCCGTTCGCGCTGGTGCCGCTGATCCGGCTGACGGCCGACCGTGATCTGATGGGGGCGGACGCGAACCGCCGGCTGACGACGGTCGCGGCCTCGGTGATCGCGGCGATCATCATCGCTCTCAACCTGGTGCTCATCTACCTCACGGTCACCGGTTGACCCACGGAACGGGGTAGCGGCCATGGCCTGGATCTTCGCCCTCAACGCCGAATGCGGGGAGCGCGAGACCCACGCCCGCGACCTCGCCCGCCACTTCGACGGCTGGCCGGTGTGGGTCTTCTCCGACGGCGCCGGCTGGTGGTGCGGGGTGACCCCGGAAGGTCTCAGCCGGTCCGGAATCGGCTCGCCCGAAGACGCGACGGCCATGACGGCGGCCGGCCGGCAGCTCTACTGGCTGCTGCGGACCGCGCCGCCGGTGTACCGCTACGCCCTCGCCGGGGTCGAGACCGACGAGTTCCGCACCCACGCGGAGCTGCTGGCGGAGGAAGACCTGACGATCTTCCCGGGCCTCGTCGTCTCCGAGGACATCTGGACCCGGACGGGCAAACGGGCCGAGTTCAGCGACTTCGCCCCGGGTTACCGCTGGCTGCCCTACCGCGGCGAGACCCACCGCCGACCGACCCTCTGAGTACGCGTGTCGTCCGTTCCGCATCACGAATTCCGCGGAACCCGCGGCGCTCCGCGGAGGTCCGACTAGCATCTGCGCGACCGCCGCCAAAAGGAGCACCGTGACCGACGAACAGACCCGGCCCTATCCGCCGCAGGCACCCGTCACGCCTGGTCAGCGGGTCGTCGCGGGCCGCTACCTCCTGCTCGGCGAACTCGGCCGGGGCGGCATGGGTGTCGTGTGGCGGGCGCAGGACCAGGTCATCGGACGGCAGGTCGCGGTCAAGGAACTGCGGCTGCCCGACGCCGAGTCCGCCGCCGTCTTCTCCGAACGCGCCCTCCGCGAAGTGCGCACCGGCGGGCGGCTCAACGACCCGGCGATCGTCACCGTCTACGACGTCATCACCGACGGCGGGACGACCTTCATCGTCATGGAGCTCGTCGAAGCGCCCAGCCTCGCCGACCTGGTGCGCCGGCGTGGTCCGATGCCCGCCGCGCAGGCCGCGCAGCTGGGGGAGCGGGTGCTCGCCGCGCTGCAGGCGGCCCACGCCGCCGGGATCGTGCACCGGGACGTCAAGCCCGCGAACATCCTGGTCGCGCCGGACGGCCGCGTGAAGCTCACCGACTTCGGCATCGCCCACGCCGTCGACGACCCGCGCCTGACCACCAGCGGCATGATCGTCGGCTCGCCCGCGTTCATGGCGCCCGAGCGCGTCGAGGGCCGCGAAGCGATGCCGGCGTCCGACCTGTGGTCCCTCGGCGCGACGCTGTTCTTCGCCGTCGAAGGCTCGATCCCGTTCGAGCGCGCGACCACCGCCGCGACGCTGCACGCGATCATGACCGAGATCCCGTACCTCACCCGCGGCCAGGGCCCGATCGCCGCGGCCATCCTCGGCCTGCTCGTCACCAACCCGGACGCGCGGCTGACCGCGCCGCAGGCCCAGAACCTGCTGACCACGGCGCAGGGCATCCGGCCGACTCCGCCCCACGGCACCGCCATGCTCGGCGCCGCCGCGCCACAGCCGCCTGCGAAGTCCCACCGCGCGCTGTGGCTCGCCGCCGCCGCGGTGCTGGTCGTGGCGGCCTTGATCGGCGGCTTCTTCGCCGGCAAGGCCTACGAGACGCCCGCCGTGGACGCCCAGAAGCTGCCGACCATGACGTTCGGCCTCGGCGGTCAGATGGGCGTCGACGCCAGCTCCAGCTACGTCTGCTACAACGCCCAGGTCCAGGACCGCGGCGTCATCAGCGACGAGAACAGCGGCGACTGCAAGAGGAGCCACACCCTGGAGATCTACGACAGCGGGGACGCCATCGGCACCACGAGCTGGTCCGACAGCGACGCGGAGGTCGCCGCCTACCCGGGCCTCGATGCCGTCACGGCGGTCGCCGAGGCCCGCTGTGCGGCCGCCTTCCACTCCTCGATCGTCCCCGCCACCCAGCGCGACGGTCTCAAGTACCGCGCGCTCGTCCCGACCCAGGGCGAGTGGCAGAGCGTGCCCGACAAGACCGGCGAGTACCCGACGCGCGAGTTCTACTGCGTTCTCGCCAAGGCCGACGGCGGCCCGATCTCCGCCCCGATCGTGACCAAGGTCAAGTAGAAGTTCCGCGACGAGCGGCCCGGCCCGGGAAATCCTCCTGGTGACCAGGTCGACGCGGTTTTCGTCGGACCGGCGAGGTACCGTCTCCCCATGTCCAACCCACCTACCGCAGCGCCCGGACGGCCGTTCGGGCGCGTGCTCACCGCGATGGCCACCCCGTTCGACGCCGAGGGCGCGCTGGACCTGAAGCGGGCGCAGGAGCTGGCCGAGCACCTCGTGGAGCTGGGGAACGACGGCCTCGTGGTCAACGGCACCACCGGCGAGAGCCCGACCACGAGCGACACGGAGAAGCAGGACCTGATCCGCGCCGTGGTCGAGGCCGTCGGCGACCGCGCGACCGTCGTGGCCGGCGCGGGCACCAACAACACCGCGCACAGCATCGAGCAGGCCGAGCAGGCCGAAGCGGCCGGGGCGCACGGCCTGCTGGTCGTCACGCCGTACTACTCGCGGCCCAGCCAGGCCGGGCTGTTCGCGCACTTCACCACGGTCGCCGACAGCACCGGCCTGCCCGTGCTGCTCTACGACATCCCGCCGCGCTCGGTCGTCCCGATCGAGGTCGACACGCTGCTGCGGCTGGCCGAGCACCCCCGGATCGTCGCGGTCAAGGACGCCAAGGGCGACCTGATCGCCGGTTCCGAGGTCATCGCCAACACCCACCTCGCCTACTACTCCGGCGACGACGGCCTGAACCTGCCGTGGATCTCCGTCGGCGGGGTCGGCGTGGTGAGTGTGATCGGTCACGTCGTCGCGGGCCGGATCCGCGCGATGATCGACGCCTACGAGAACGGCGACACCTCCACCGCGCGCACCAACCACCGCGGCATGCTGCCGGTGCTGCGCGCGATGTCGCGGGTCGGCGGGGTCGCCTTCAGCAAGGCGGCGCTGCGGCTGCGTGGTTTCGACATCGGCGACCCGCGGCTGCCGATCGTCGCGCCGACCCCCGAGCAGACGGCCCTGATCGCCGCTGATCTTGCCCAGGGCGGCGTGCCGCTGGGCGACACGGCGGCCCAGGACTGGCATGGTGAGCGGGTGGCACAAGCAGATTCGCGAGCGGCCTACGTCGCGCCGACCTCGCACACCAGCGTTGGGACCCTGCCTCGGTGAGCTCACTTCCCCCTGGTCCAGGCCCCACCAACGCCCCGCCCGCACTGCCCGAGGGGGCCCTGCGCGTCGTCGCGCTCGGCGGCATCGGCGAGGTCGGGCGCAACATGACCGTCTTCGAGTTCGGCGGCCGCCTGCTCATCGTCGACTGCGGGGTGCTCTTCCCCGAGGACGACCAGCCCGGCGTCGACCTGATCCTGCCCGACTTCCGCGCGATCGAGGACCGCCTCGACGACATCGACGGCCTGGTGCTCACCCACGGGCACGAAGACCACATCGGTGCCGTCCCGTTCCTCCTGCGCCTGCGGCCGGACCTGCCGATCTACGGCTCGAAGTTCACCAACGCCCTGCTCGCGGCCAAGGCCAAGGAGCACCGGCAGCGGCCGAACCTCATCCAGGTCCGCGAGGGCGAGCGCCGCGACGTCGGCGTGTTCAACCTCGAGTTCTTCGCGGTCAACCACTCCATCCCGGACGCGCTCGCGGTGGCGATCCGCACCCCGGCGGGCGTGGTCCTGCACACCGGCGACATCAAGCTCGACCAGCTCCCGCTGGACGGGCGCCTCACCGACCTGGCCGGCTTCTCCCGGCTCGGCGACGAGGGGGTCGACCTGTTCTGCGTCGACTCGACCAACGCCGAGGTGCCCGGGTTCGTCATGCCCGAGCGCGACATCGGCCCGGTGCTCGACGACGTCGTCCGGCGCGTGGACCAGCGGGTGATCGTGGCGTGCTTCGCCAGCCACGTGCACCGCGTCCAGCAGGTCCTCGACGCCGCCGAGCGGCACGGCCGCCGGATCGCGTTCGTCGGCCGGTCGATGGTCCGCAACATGGGGATCGCGGCCGAGCTGGGCCTGCTGAACGTGCCGGACGGCCTGCTCGTCGACCTCGACCAGGCGAGCACGCTGCCGGAGAGCAAGGTCCTGTTCGTCTCGACGGGGTCGCAGGGCGAGCCGCTCTCGGCGCTGTCGCGGATGGCGCGCGGTGAGCACCGGCAGATCTCGATCCGCGCGGGCGACACCGTCGTGCTGGCCAGCTCGATGATCCCGGGCAACGAGACAGCGGTGTTCGGCGTGGTCAACGGCCTGACCCGGCTCGGCGCGAACGTCGTCCACCAGGGCAACGCGAAGGTCCACGTGTCCGGCCACGCGTCGGCGGGCGAGCTGCTGTACCTGTACAACGCGGTGCGCCCGAGCAACGTGATGCCGGTCCACGGCGAGTGGAAGCACCTGCGCGCGAACGGCGAGCTGGCCGTCCGCACGGGGGTCGCGCCGGAGAACGTGGTCATCGCCGAGGACGGCGTGGTCGTGGACCTCGTGGACGGCAAGGCCTCCCGCACCGGCCGCGTCGAGGTCGGGCACGTGTACGTCGACGGCCTGTCGGTCGGGGACGTCGGGGAGTCGACGCTGTCGGATCGGCTGGTCCTCGGCGAGGGCGGGTTCATCGCGATCACGGTCGCGGTGGACTCCAGCACCGGCCGCGCGGTCAGCAGCCCCACGGTGTCCGGCCGCGGCTTCTCCGACGACCCGAAGGCGCTCGCCGCCGTGGTGCCGCTGGTGGAGATGGAGCTGGCGCGCACGGAGGCCGAGGGCATCACCGACACGCACCGGATCGCGCAGGCCGTGCGCCGGGTGGTGGGCCGCTGGGTGGCCGACACCTACCGCCGCCGCCCGATGATCGTCCCGACGGTCATCCCGGTCTAGACCTGACACACCGTGCAGGCCGCGTCGAGGAACTCCCTCGGTGCGGCCTGCACGCTTGTTAGGCCGTCCGGCCCATGAGCCGCCGCTTTGCCGCGGGATAACCTTGATCCCACCCCGCCTCGCGCAGAGAGGCCGCGCCGATGGGACGTCATTCGGACGGTAGACGACGCCGGCTGCTCGTGCCCGCCCTCGCGACCGGCATCGTGCTCGTCCTCGGAGCCGGCGCGTGGGTGACGGTGACGACCGTGCGTGCCCGGCCGTCGTGCGAGCAGCCCGCGAAAGTCCTCGTCACCGCTTCGCCGGACATCGCGCCCGCGCTTTCGCTCGTCGTGCAGGGTCTCGACCTGAAGTGCGGCAGCATCGAGATCCAGACGCGGGAGGCGACGCAGGCGGCCGAGCGGCTCGCCATGTCGGACGGCAGCCCGCGGCCGCAGGTCTGGGTGCCGGATTCCACGCTCGCGCTGCGCCGCGCCCACCAGCTCGGCGCGGCCGACGTCCCCGAAACCGGGGCGTCGGTGGCGAGCTCGCCGGTGGTGCTGGCGGTCGCCGCGGACGTCGTCAAGGGGCTCGGCTGGCCCGACCACGTGCCGACCTGGGCGGAAGCGCTGGCCGCGCCGGGCGTGGTGCCGGGCATGTCCGACCCGGCGCGCGATCCGGTCGGCGCGCTGGCGCTGCTCGGTCTGCGCGACAGCGTCAAGGCGGCGCCCGAGCCGTCGGGCGCGTACGTGGCGACGCTGCGGCGCTTCTCGGCCAACACCCTCGGCGCGGAGACGGAACTGATCGCCCGGCTGCCGGGCTCGAGCGACGGCGGCAGCGCGGCCGCGGTGACGGCGTTCCCGGCGTCGGAGAATGCGTTGCTGCGCCACAACGTCGAGGACTCGAAGTCCCCGCTCGTCGCCGTTTACTCGACGGCGGTGCCGACGTTGGACTACCCGTTCGCGGAGCTGGGCCGGATCACGCCGCAGCAGCGCCCGCTCGTCGACGCGCTGCGCGACGCGGTCCTCGGCGACACGGGGTCGGACGCGATCGCCCGCACCGGCCTGCGCGCGGCGGGCGGCCAGGCCCTGCGCGACCACACCGACGACCCGAGGGTGCAGCCGGAGGGCATCCGGACGGCGAACCTCCCGTCCGGCCCGGAGGTCGACGAGCTGCTCAACCAGTGGGCGGGCATCAACCTGAGCGCGCGCGTGCAGGTGCTGATCGACGTGTCGGGTTCGATGAACGCGCAGGTCCCGGGAACCGGCCTGAACCGCATGCAGGTGACGATGCAGGCGGCGGCCAAGGCGATGCACCTGTTCAAACCGGCGACGCAGCTGCGCATGCTGGCGTTCTCGACCCGCCTCGACGGCGACAAGGACTACCGCGAGCTGCTCCCGATGGCGTCGGTCGCCCAGCACCTGGCCGGCGGAGCACTGGAGAGACTGGGCCAGGTGACGGCCACCCCGAACGGCGGAACGGGCCTGTACGACAGCGTGCTGGACACCTACCGGACCGCCCGCCGCGAGTGGGAGCCGGGCCGGTTGAACCTGGTGATCGTGATGACGGACGGCCGCAACGAGGACCCGCACGGCATCTCCCGCGCGGAGTTGCTGACGGAGCTGGCAAAACTGCAGGACGCCCGCCGCCCGATCCCCCTGATCGGAGTGGGCATCGGCCCGGACGCGGACAAATCGGAACTCGACCAGCTGACGGCAGCAACCGGCGGACAAGCCTTCGTAGCCCCGGACCCGGCCAAGATCACGGACGTGTTTTTCGGGGCACTGTCCCGCATCGCCGGCGGCTGAGCACGTGATCGGACCCGGATCTCGCGTGACCAGGGCCGGAACTCGTGTGATCAAAGCCGTAATTCGCGAGTTACGGCTCCAATCACGCGAGTTCCGGGTTCACTCACGCGAGATACGTGCGGAATCACGGGACGTGCGTCGGCGGATGAGGGCGTAGACGCCGAGGATCACCGCCAGGCTGATCAGGCTGAGGTAGACCTGGGCCCGCGCCTCCTCGTCGACGAACAGCATCGAGGCCACCACCACGAGCGTCAGCACCAGGGTCACCCAGCTCAGCCACGGGTAGCCCCACATCCGCAGCTTCAGCTTCTCCGGCGCCGTCGCTTCGAGCGTGCGGCGCATCCTGATCTGGGAGCCGCAGATGATCGCGTACACGAACAGGGCCACCGCGCCCGCCGAATTGATGATGAAGTAGAAGATCTTGTCCGGGGACACGTAACTCATCACCACCGCCACGTACCCGACCGATGTCGACGCCAGGATGGCCTTCCACGGCACGCCTCGCGCGTTCGTGTCCGCGATCCAGCCCGGCGCCCAGCCGTGGCGGCGCAGCGCGAACAGCATCCGGGATGCCGTGTACAGCCCCGAATTCAGGACCGACAGCGCCGCCGTCAGGACCACCGCCGACACGATCGTCGACGCCGCCGGGACGCCGAAGCGGCCGAACGCCGCCGCGAACGGGCTCGTCTCGCTCGGGATTTCGCGCCACGGTGTGATCATCACCAGCAGCGCCACCGAACCCACGTAGAACACGATCACGCGCCAGACGATCGTCGAGGTCGCCTTGCGGACCGCCGTCTCCGGCTGGTCGGACTCCGCCGCCGCGATCGTGACGATCTCCGCGCCGAAGTACGAGAAGATCACGATGACCACGCCGTGGACGACCGAAAACGGCCCGTTCGCGACGAAGCCGTCGAGGCCGATGTTGCCGGCCGAGAAGTGCGCGTCCGGCCACAGCCCCAGCACGAACAGCGTGCCGAGCAGCAGGAACACGACGATGGTGGCGACCTTGATCGAGGCCAGCCAGAACTCCGTCTCGCCGAAGGAACGCGCCGACGCCAGGTTCGTCGCCGTCAGCAGGAGCATCAGCGCCAGCGAGAATACCCATTGCGGGACGCCCGGGATCCAGCCCTGCAGGATCTTCGCGCCCGCGACGGCCTCGAACGCGACCACGCCGACCCAGAAGTACCAGTACAGCCAGCCGATGGTGAAGCCCGCCCAGCCGCCGAGCGCGTCGCGCGCGTACTCCATGAACGAACCCAGTGCCGGCGCCGCCGTCGCCATCTCGCCGAGCATCCGCATCACCAGCACGACGAGCAACCCGCCGACGGCGTAGGACAGCACCGCGGCCGGCCCGACGGTGTGGATCACCGCGCCGCTGCCGATGAACAGGCTCGCGCCGATGATCCCGCCGAGGGCGATCATCCGGACGTGCCGCTGCCGCAGGTCGGGCCGCAGCCCGGACTTCGTCGCCAAGGTGCTTCCTCCCCGGGTGGGCATCGATCGCGGGAATTGTCCACCCGGGCGACGTCAGACGCAGAATTTGCGCAAGCTCACCCGCTGAGGATCGCCGAGTAGCGCTGCACGATGTACGCGCCGGCCAGCAGGATCGCCGACCCGAGCAACTGGGGCCACGCGAGCTCCTCGCCGATGAGCACCCACGCCGCGAAGATCGTGATCACCGGTTCGACCAGCCCGAGCACGCTCGCCACCGACGCCGGCAGGTGGCGCAGCGCCGAAATGCCGCAGACGTACGCGAGGACCGTCGCGACCAGCACCAGCAGGGTCAGCAGCAGCCACACCGGCGGGTGCCAGGCGCCGAACCCGACCGGGACGTCGAGCAGCGCGGCGGGCCACGTCCACGGCGGCGCGACGAAGCTGATGGCGACCGCGCCGATCACCATGCCCCAGGTGACCAGGCCCAGCGGGTCGATCCCGGCCACCCCGCGTTCGCCCAGCAGGAAGTACCCGGCCGAGCAGAGCGCCGCGCCGAAGCCGGCCAGCAGGCCGAGCCCGTCCAGCGTGACGCCTTCCCAGACCTGGGCGACCAGCGCGAGCCCGGCCATGGCCAGCGCGATGCCGCCCCAGACCGCCCGCGGCAGCCGGTGCCGCCGCACGAACCGCACCCACAGCGCGATGAGCACCGGCGAGACGAACTCCAGCAGGATGGCGATCCCGACCGGGATCCGCCCCGCGGCGACGAAGTAGAGCAGCTGCACGCCGGCCACGCCGAGCAGGCCGTACCCGGCCAGGACGGGCAGCTCCGCCCGGCGCACCCGCAGCTTCCGCGGCGCCACCAGCGCCACCCCGGCGAGCAGCACCACGCCGGCCAGCGCGATCCGCGCCGCGGCCACCTGCTGCGGGGTGACCCCGGCGGACATCACGGACTTGCCCAGGGTGCCCGACGTGCTGAAGAACAGGGCGGCGAGCAGGACATAGGCGGTCCCCCGGCCCCGGTGGGCGACCCGGGGCGGCGCGAGGACGGGGAGTTCGGTGGTCACCACCGCGACTGTAGGTGGCCCGACGTGACCGCCGAAGCGATTTTCCCGGTTACGCTGGTCACGCGAAGAAGCAGTCCAGCACGTTCACCGGGGTGCGGCGGGGAACCTACGAAGCCGCGATGTTCTGCCACGGAGTTGGCTACGGCGCGCCCGGACTGTCCGAAGAGGACTGATTTCGGCGAGTCCGTTTCGTTACGTCCGGGTGGCAACCACCGATCCGGCGGCGGGCGTCTCCAAGAGGCTCGCGCGCAGTTGCCGTGCGAGGAACCTGGAGGTGCAGCAATGCGAAGATCTTTTGCCGCCGCGGGTGTGGCGGCCGGCTGTGTGCTGGTATCGCCGGTGGTGGCGTCCGCCACCGAAGGGGTGCCGGGCAATCCGACGTCGATGAGTGTCAAGGTGTCGGGAACCACGGTGACCGTCACGGGTACCTGTCCCACCGAGGGTGTCGAGGCCCAGGCGTACTACGACATCTACCGGGGTCAGTTCCCGAAGCAGCTGGGTTTGATGACCAAGAAGGGAAAGGTGTATTCGCGCACCTTCACCAATGTGGCGCCGGATTACTGGGAAGCCACGATGATCTGCCTCGACGGCAGCAACGGTCACGCCATCCGTCGCTTCAGGGTCGGGGTGCCCCCGATACCGGGGTGGGGCGACGACCCGCCGACGTCCACCAAGCCGACGCACACCAAGCCGGCGCCGAAACCCACCAAGCCGAAGCCGAAGCCCGCGCCGCAGGTTGCGGTGAAGCCGCACGGTGCGCCGCAGACCGGCGGTGGTCCGGCCGATGACGGCTCCGCCGCTCCGGCGCTCGTCGCCGGCGGGGCGCTCGTCCTCGTCGGGGCCGGCAGTGCCTGGGCCGTGCGCCGCCGGAACGCCGCCCGGCGCTGAAACCGTGGCCGGGCTGAGGCGCCCGGGCCGTCATCCGGTGTGCTTCAGCCCGGTGGCGACGTGCGTAGTGATGGTCGCCAGCCGCCGGCCCTGCAGCCGCAGCGCGTCGAGGGCGGTGTCGTCCGGCGCCGCCGACTTCCGGGACACGAACGAGCCGCCGTACGGGTTGCCCGACTCCTTCAGGTGCGGGTCGGTGTAGCCGAGCGGTACCACGATCGCGCCCCAGTGGTAGAAGACGTTGTTGATCGCCAGCAGCGTCGACTCCAGGCCGCCGTGCGCGGTGGACGCCGTGGTGAACGACGTCGCCACCTTGTCCGCCAGCTTTCCCTGCGCCCACAAGCCACCCGTGCTGTCCAAAAAGGACTTCAGCTGGGCGGCCGGGCCGCCGAAGCGGGTCGGGCTGCCGACAGCGAGCCCGTCGGCCCACTCGAGGTCGCCGAGGGTGCCGAGCTCGTGGTGCGGGCCGGCGTCGACCCAGGCCTGCCAGCGCGGGTTCCGCGCGATCGCGTCGGCGGGCACGGTCTCCGGCACGGTGCGCACCCGCACGTCGGCCCCGGTCTCTCGCGCGCCCGCGGCGAGCGACTCGGCGAGGGCGGCGGTGTTCCCGGTCGAGCTGTAGTAGACGACGAGTATCCGTGTGCTCACGTCCGCCGACTCTAGGCGGCCGCGCCCGCCCGTCTCACAGTACGGACGGCGGCTTCCAGGGGCTGACCGTGTCGGTGGGGCGCGTCGGGTCGTGGAACTTGGGCCGGTCGAGCTCGTCGCGGCGCAGCGGGACGAGACCGTCGGTGATCGCCTGCATGATCTTCGCGTGCGCGCGCACGCCGGCGCCCGGCCGCTGCGGGTCGACGTCGGAGAGGTCGACGGGGTCGCCGAAGTGCACCCGGAACCGCGGCCGGCGCAGCGGAGCGCTCAGCCCCGAGCGGGCCAGCGGGATCAGGTCGGCCGGGCCGTTGACGGTCTCGGTGCCCCAGTAGACGGCCTCGTGCGCGCCCCACTGGCTGATCGGGATCACCGGCACGCCCGAGGCCAGCGCGAGCCGCGCCGCGCCGGTCTTGCCGCGCTCCGGCCACAGGCCGGGGTCGTGGCTGATCCGGCCCTCCGGGTAGACGATGATCGGCTCGCGGGTGGTCTTCATCGCCTCGACGGCCTCGGCGAACTGCCCGACGGCGGTGCCGGCGTTCTTGCGGTCGACCCGCAGGTGCCCGCTGACCCGCAGCGCCGGCCCGATCACGGGCGCGTCGAGGATGCCGCCGGCCAGCATGAACCGCGGGTTGATGCCGATCCGCTTGCACGCCGCCATCAGCACGAAGGCGTCGAACACGCCGATGTGGTTCGCGGCCATCAGCAGCGGCTTACCCCGGAGCTGCGCGGGCACCCGGCCGCTGACGGTCAGCCGGCCGACCAGGTTCACC
The DNA here is from genome assembly GCF_053601215.1 of Amycolatopsis sp. NPDC004772. Classification (NCBI taxonomy): domain Bacteria; kingdom Bacillati; phylum Actinomycetota; class Actinomycetes; order Pseudonocardiales; family Pseudonocardiaceae; genus Amycolatopsis; species Amycolatopsis sp. NPDC004772. The sequence goes on along the minus strand of NZ_JBSGBK010000117.1, from coordinate 223 downwards.
AGCCCGCGGTCGATGTTCAGCATGGTCCGCCAGATGGCGGGCGCCCGGCGAGCGGTGTTGTCGGAGTTCAGCGCGACCATGGGGCAGAGCATGGCAGACGCCGATTTCACCCGTTTGCGCACTGGCCGGATCGGTTCACCTCGCCCCGCGTAAAGCGCCCCAATGTGGCATTGGTTGCGTCCAGCGCACCCAATGTGGCGTTCGGTGCGTCAGACGCACCGAA